>DAIQRN010000163.1:0-5934 GCA_036786185.1 Acidovorax sp.
GGCTGAAAAAGTGCTGTGTGTGGCTGTAGTGCCACGGGCGAAATTCCGTTCAAAAAATCAACAAAACCAGCCTCCCGCGCTTACCCATCAAACGCTATAAGCTATCAAAAAAATGAGTTTCTGATTCAAGCCACGACCCCATCCTGCGGGACGCTCAGCGCACTGGCCAGCCCCGGCTGTCCGAAATAGTAGCCCTGCCACAGGTGGCAGCCCAGGCTGGCCAGCATGTCGCGCTGCGCGGCGGTCTCCACGCCCTCGGCGATCACGTCCAGATCCAGGCTGTGCGCCAGCGTGACGATGGTGCGTGCGATGGCGGCATCGTTGGGGTCGGTCAGCAGGTCGCGCACAAAGCTCTGGTCGATCTTGAGCTGGTCCAGCGGCAGGCGCTTGAGGTAGCTCAGGCTGGAAAACCCCGTGCCAAAGTCGTCCAGCGAAAAGCCCAGTCCGGTGGCGCGCAGCCGGGTCATGCGCACGATGGTGTCTTCCACGTCGTCCAGCAGCAGCGTCTCCGTCAGCTCCAGTTTCAGGCGCTGCGGGTTGGCGCCCGTCTCGCCCAGCACGCCCAGCACCTCATCGACAAAATGCTGGTGGCGGAACTGGCGCGCGCTCACGTTCACGGCCAGGGTCCAGTGCGCGGTGCGCGGGTCCTGCGCCCATTCCACCAGCTGCAGGCAGGCGGCGCGCAGTATCCAGTGGCCCAGCGGCACGATGAGGCCCGCGGCCTCGGCCACCGGAATGAACTCGGCCGGGTGCACCAGCCCGCGCTGCGGGTGCTGCCAGCGCACCAGTGCCTCGGCGCCCACCAGGCCGCGGTGCTGGCTGATCTGGGGCTGATAATGCAGCAGGAACTGACCGTCGCGCAGGGCCTCGCGCAGGCCTGCCTCCAGCCCCGTGCGTGCGGCGACGGCAGCCTGCGTGCGCGGGTCAAAAAACCGCAGCGTGTTGCGCCCGGCCCCCTTGGACTGGTACATGGCCACGTCGCCGTGCTTGAGCAGCTCATCCACCGAACCGTGCGCGTCGGCATACAGCGCCACGCCGATGCTGCAGGAGCTGTGGTACGCATGGCCACCCAGCTGGTAGGTCTGGCCCAGGGCCTGCAGCACGCTGCGGCCCACGCTCTCGGCCTGGGCGGCGGCTTCTTGCGGATGGGGACTGAGCCCTTCGAGCAGCAGCACGAACTCGTCGCCGCCCAGCCGGGCCACCGTGTCGCCCTGGCGCACGCAGCCGCCCAGGCGCGCGGCCACCTGGCACAGAAGCTGGTCGCCAATCTCATGCCCCTGGGTGTCGTTGAGGTCCTTGAAGTTGTCCGTGTCCACAAACAACAGCGCCCCGCCCGCGCCGCTGCGGGCAACGCCTGCCAGACTCTGTTGCAGGCGGTCCGTCATGAGGCGGCGGTTGGGCAGGCCGGTGAGCGGGTCGTAGAAGGCCAGCAGGCGGATTTCTTCTTCGGCGGCCTTGCGGCTGGAGATGTCGGTCTGCGTGCCCACGTAGTGCGTGATGGCGCCCTGCGGCGATCACACGGCCGTGACCGTGATCCACGCGGGGTACTCCTCGCCGTTCTTGCGGCGGTTCCACAGCTCGCCCTGCCACGCGCCGGTGGTGCTCAGGGTTTCTTCCATGCTGGCGTAGAACTGCGCATCATGGCGGTAGGAACGCAGCAACAGCGGCGTCTGGCCCACCAGCTCTTCAACCGTGTAACCCGTGATGCGCGCATAGGCCTGGTTCACTTGCAGGATGCGCTGGTCCGTCCCGGTCAGCACCATGCCCTCGGTGGATTCAAACACCGTGGCGGCCACGCGCATCAACTCCTCGGCCTTGTGGCGCTCGGTGATGTCGGTGGAAATGCCGCACAGCGCATAAATGCGGCCGTCCTCGCGGCGCAGCGGGATCTTGACGGACAGGTAGGCCCGCGTCTCGCCGCCGTCCACGCGGATGTTGACTTCCTCCATCTCCAGACACTCGCCGTGCTCCAGCACCCGCCGGTCATTGGCGCGCAACTGGGCTGTGGTGGCGGCATCGAAAAAGGCGGAATCGTCCAGGCCCACCACCTCGGTGGCCGGGCGGCCAAACAGCTTGAGCACCTGCGGGTTGGCGTACTGGTAGCGGTAGTCGATCCCCTTGATGTAGATGAAGGCGCCCACGCTGTCGAGAATGGTCTCCAGCTTGTGCACGCTGGCCTGCAACTGCAGCGTGCGCTCCCGCACCTGGCGCCGCAGCACCAGGACGGCCAGCGCGGCCACCAGCGCAAACAACACCAGCAGCGCCAGTGCCCACAACACGGCAGGCGAGATCACTGCGCCAGTGTCATCCCGCTGCACCAGCGCCAACGCATCCTGGACGCTGGCGGCTTGCACGGCTGCGGCGCAGGCCCCCATCAGCGGCGGCAGCGCCGAACGCAACCGTCCGGTACACCGAGCAGCCAAGCAATCCATGCCAAGGGTCACAAGCCAATCTCCAGCAGCCTTGAAGAAAGCCCGTGTTAACGAATCGTCACAAAAACATCCAAAAGTAAACACCACCCTCCGGCTTGGCGTTAGCATGTGCCCAGCACCACGCACCGCCCAGCCCAGGAGCCCCCATGCCCCACGAACGCCGCCATTTCGTCCGGGTCGGTTTTGAAGCACCCGCCCTGCTGACCACCGCCACGGCCGCGTTCAGCGTGCATGTACTGGACTTGTCGCTCAAGGGCGCGTTGCTGACGGCACCCGCTCAGGCCACGCTGGAGCCCGGCATGCAGTGCCAGCTCACCATTCCTCTGGCCGAAACGGGCAACCACATTGCCATGTCGGCCGAAATCGCGCACCTGCAAGGCCTGCATGCTGGCCTGCTGTGCCGCAACATCGACCTGGACAGCGTGACCCATCTGCGCCGCCTGATCGAGTTGCAACTGGGCGACCCCGCGCTGCTGGAGCGGGATCTTGGCGAACTCACCCTGGGCACAGCGCAGCCCTGAGCTAAAACCGGCGCTTGCAGAGCGCGCCTTGGCGTCCCGTCCTTGGCGGCAATGGCACAGGTCTCTTGGATAGCCAAGTGACGGAACAGAAAAAGCAGCAAAGGCCTGGCGCAATATCTCAGGGACGCTCTGCCGTGCCCACGTGCAGCAAGGCCAGCCCCGTCAGCATCAAAAAAATATGGGCGCTGTGCTGACCATTCCACCGGCTTGATTGCCACATGGCAAACCATTCCCCACCCACCGCCAAAAAGCCTGCGCCATATTGACTGCAAAACTGTGGCCCACCCAGATGCAAGCCAACGGAAGGCGCTTGGAGCCCCACAACGACCCCGAACTTCGCCAGCATCTACTCTCGCGCAACGACCCGCGCGATACGGTCCGTACGCGGCACTGCAACGGGGCTGGCGTTGCGAAAGTACGCCTCCAGAACATCCACATCCTGATCGCCACCCTGCATGTCGCGCCCCTCGGCCAAGGACCGGTAACCACTTCCACCCTCGGCCAAAAAGCTGCTGATGGCGACTCTGTAATCACGCTGGTCGAGCAAAGTCTCGCCATGCAAGGTGATGGCATCCACCCGCGCACCCGGCGGCTGCGACAAATCGTAGCGGTAGCTAAAGCCCTGCGACACCGACAGCACCCGCGTGCGCTCTCCGGGGTTGGCGGGAGATTCAAACTGCCACTCCAGGAGCTGGCGGATTTGCGCGCCTGTGTACGTCTTGACCACCAGGTTGTTGCCAAAAGGCTGCACTGCAAACAACTGGCCGTAGCGCACCAGGCCTTGCTCGTCCGGCGTCAGATCAGCGCGTATGCCACCAGCGTGCATGAGCGACAACTGCGCCCCGCCCGCGTCCAGCGAACGCGTCGCCCACAATTGGGCGTCGGCAATCAAATTGCCCAGCGCACTTTCGCCCGAGGCGGCTTCACGGCGTGTGGCCGTGCCGTCCATCTGACCGACAGGCTTGTTCACCAAGGGCGCGACCGCCGCCTGGTAGGGCGCCAGAAGTGCTTGTACCTGGGCATCAGCGGCAAAGGACGGATACAGCGCGCTGGGGTGCACCCAGCCGCTGCCGCTGGGGTACCCCGCGTTTTGCACCACCACATTGCGCGCACTCTTGTGGATCAAGCGGCGCGTGCCCGTATCAAAGCGCAGGGCGATGTCGCTCAGCAGCATGCCGTACTGGCCGGCACTGGTCAGCAAGAACGGTCGCTGCGGGTTGACGCGGGCGTAGTCGCAGACATAGGCCTGGTGCGTGTGGCCTGAAACCACCACGTCGATCGCCGGGTCCAGGCGCTCCAAGATGGGCACGATGTCGCCGCTCAGGCCCGCACAGCTGGCTTCCAGAATGCCCGCTGCGGTGCTGCCGCCCTCGTGCAAGGCCAGCACGACGATGTCCGCACCCTCGGCGCGCAGTTTGTTCGCTTGGGCGTTGGCGGTGTCGGCTTCATCCGCAAAGCGCAGGCCGGCCACGCCGGCGGGGGTCACCATGCTGGGAGTGGCAGTGAGCGTCATGCCGATAAAGCCGACGGTGACACTGGCACCATCCTGGTTAAAGCGTTTGGTACCGGTGGCGGGCAGCAGCGTTTGTCCATCCTCGCGCCGTACGTTGGCTGCCAAAAAACCAAAGCGCGCGCCAGCAAACGGCTGGCTGACCTGGCAAGGCGCGCGCGCAGTGAACTGCTCGCAACCGCCGTGCTGCAGGCGCAGCAACTCACGCCAGCCTCGGTCAAACTCATGGTTGCCGACGGCGTTGAAGTCGATCGCGATATGGTTCATCACCTCGACCGTTGGTTCGTCCAGGAACAGCGAGGACAGCATCGGCGAAGCGCCGACCAGATCTCCCGCAGACACCACCGCATGGTGCGGCGTGCGCGCTTTCAGGGCGGTGATGGCGCTGGCCATATGCGCAACGCCGCCTGCAGGCAAGGCCGCGGTGATGTTGGCGTCCGTCACGCGGATGGTTTGCCTGGGCGGCTCCAGATTGCCGTGGAAGTCGTTAAAACCAATCAGCGCAATGTCGATCACGGGCTGCTGGTTGCTCGCGCCACCGCAGCCCACCAGCGCGTATGCCAGCACCACTCCTCCCAAAGCGGCGCGATGCCGCAGCCTGCTCATGGCAGCACCGCCGCAAACGGAGCAGCGCTTATGCTGGCGCAGGGGCTGCGTGACAGGTGATCACCCCCAGGGCCCGGAGCACCCGCAGCCATGCATGCCAATGGGTTCAGGCGGGCAAAGGGAACTGGGGATGGAGCAGGTCGGATGGATGGCATTTAAGAACTCGATGTATTGCCTGCACGCGGCTGGATGGCATAGCCAGGCCCGAGGGATTCTCAGCACGAATCGTGCAGCGGGTCCCTGGTGCAACAATCTTGATGATAGTGGCCCAGCCAGCCTGAAAGCCCAGCCGCCCACCAGACGCCACTGTTCTTAACGGGCAGTCCGGCCGCCTTGCGTTCAACGCTGGAGCGGACTCCGAGCCTCCGCGTTGGAGCGTCGCAAGCTATTCGGCCACCGCTGCCTCCTGCTCCTGCAGCGCGCGCCACATCACCTTGCCGCTGCCGCTCTTGGGCAGTGCGGCGACGAACTGCACGATGCGCGGCACCTTGTACACCGCCATGTTCTCGCGGCACCAGTCGATGATTTGCTGCGCGGTCGTGTCCTGGTGCGTGGCGCGCAGCACCACCACGGCTTTCACGGTTTCGCCCCGGTAGCTGTCCTTGGCGGCGATGATGCAGGCCTCTTGAATCGCGGGGTGGCGAAACATCAGCGCCTCCACCTCGGCGGGCCACACCTTGAAGCCGCTGGCGTTGATCATGCGCTTCAGGCGGTCGGTCAGGAAGAAGTACCCGTCCTCGTCCATGCGGCCCAGGTCGCCCGAGCGGAAGAAGCGCTTGCCCTCGAACTCGATGAACGCGGCGGCGGTGGCGTCAGGCCGCTTCCAGTAGCCGTCGAACACCTCCGGGCCGTGGATGATGATTTC
>DAIQRN010000164.1:0-5918 GCA_036786185.1 Acidovorax sp.
AGCCCATCTTGTGCACGCCCACGCCATGCTCGCCGGTGCAGGTGCCGCCCATGGAAAGGGCCCTGGCCACCAGCTTGTGGTTCAGGGCTTCGGCGGTGACGCGTTCTTCGGGGATGTTGGGGTCCAGCAGGTAGCCGAAGTGGAAGTTGCCGTCGCCCACATGGCCCACCAGAAAGTAAGGCAGGCCGCTGGCCTCGGCCTCGTCCACCGATTCGAGCAGGCAGTCTGCCAGGCGGCTGATGGGCACGCAGGTGTCGGTGCTGATGGCTTTGCAGCCGGGGCGGCTTTGCACGGCGGCAAAGTAGGCGTTGTGCCGCGCCGTCCACAGCCGGGTGCGCTCTTCGGGGGTGCTGGCCCATTCAAAGGCATTGCCGCCAAATTCGCTGGCGATGTCCTGCACGGTTTCGGCCTGCTCCTTCACGCTGGCGGGCGAGCCGTGGAACTCCATCAGCAGCATGGGTTCTTCGCGCAGGCTGAGCTTGCTGTGCGCGTTGACCATGCGCACGCTGTGGCGGTCGATCAGCTCCACGCGCGCAATCGGCACGCCCAGCTGAATGATCTGGATGGTGGTGCGCACGGCCGCTTCAATGCTGGGGAAGGAGCAGATGGCGGCGCTCACTGCTTCAGGCAGCGGGTACAGGCGCACCGTCACTTCGGTGATCACGCCCAGCGTGCCTTCGCTGCCCACCATCAGGCGCGTGAGGTCGTAGCCCGCGCTGCTCTTTTTGGCGCGCGTGCCGGTGCGGATGATTTCGCCGCTGGCGGTGACCACTTCCAGCGCCAGCACGTTCTCGCGCATGGTGCCGTAGCGCACGGCGTTGGTGCCGCTGGCGCGCGTGGCGCACATGCCGCCAATGCTGGCGTCGGCGCCGGGGTCGATGGGGAAGAACAGGCCGGTGTCCTTGATGGCCTCGTTCAATTGCTTGCGCGTGATGCCCGGCTGCACCGTCACCGTGAGGTCATCTGCGTTGATGCTGAGCACCCGGTTCATGCGGCTCACGTCGATGCTGATGCCGCCCTGCACGGCCAGCAGGTGGCCTTCAAGCGAGGAACCCGCGCCGTACGGAATCACCGGCACTTCGTACTGGCTGGCCAGCTTCACGGCGTCGGCCACATCTTGGGTGCTTTCAGCAAACACCACGGCGCTGGGCGGGGGCGCCTGCAGCGAGCCCTCGTCGCGCCCGTGCTGTTCACGCACGGCCTGGGCCAGCGAGCACTGCGCGCCGAAGCGGGCCTGCAGTGCGTCAATCAGCGCTTGGGGCACGTCGCGCAGTTGGATTTGCGGGAGCAGGTGGGCAGCGGCGGTGGGGGCGTTCATGGGCTTGTCTCCTGGAGGGCAATGAAATGATTCTAGGACGCTTGCCTCGTAGCGGCTGAACGCATGTCTTTCAGCGCCACGCTTGTCTGTGCTGCGGGGAGTAGAGCACGCAACCGTGATGGGCATGGGTGTGCACAGGCATGGTGTGCCAGTGTGGTGCATCCAGCTTGTATACCAGTTGGCACGGAACCTGCGTAAGTGCAGGCAATGACCACCGCCAACGACATCAGCAACCGCATCATGGAAGCCGTGATGGCCCAGAAGCTCGCCCCCGGCTCACGCCTGGGCGAGCAGCAGCTGGCCATGCTGTTTGACTGCAGCCGCACCATCGTGCGCGAGGCGCTGACCCGGCTGTCCACGCGCGGCATCGTCACCGTGAGTGCGCGGCGCGGCTGGTATGTGGTGGAACCCTCTGAACACGAAGCACGCGAGGCCTTTGAGGCCCGCCGGGTGATTGAGCTGGGCCTGTTGCACCAGCTCAAGGCCAAGGCGCTGGACAAGGCCGCGCTGCGCCAGCTCAAGCAGCACCTGCAACGCGAAAAAGCCGCCCTGGCAGGCACCGATGTGGGGCTGCGCACTTACCTGCTGGGCGACTTTCATGTGTGCCTGGCCGAATGCCTGGGCAACGCGCTGCTGGCCGACACGCTGCGCGACTTTACGGCGCGCACCACGCTGATTGCGATGCTCTACCAGTCATCGCACGATGCAGCACAGAGCTGCGAGGACCATGTGCGCATTGTCGAAGCGCTGGAGGCCGGGGACATTGCCCGCGCCGAAGCGCTGATGGCCGAGCACATCGGCACCGTGCAGGCGGCCTTGCGCCTGCAAGCCAGCACCGACCCGCTGGCTGGCCTGCGCGATGCGCTGGCACCGGTGGCTCCTGTGGCGTCTGTTTCTTCCGCTGCCTCGGCACAGTCTGCGCCTGATATGCCCGGCAAGCCTGCCGCAACGGCTACACCCGCCAAGCGCCGCAGCCGCACCCGTTCACCCTCCCGTTCCACCCCTTCACCGTCGGACGACGGTTCTGCCTACCTAGGAGCCTTGCTATGACTGCCTCGCTGAGTTTTTCTGCTTCTGTCCGCCTGGGCGCACGCCGCCGCACCCTGGCCCTGCTGGCCGCTGCCGGTGTGGGTGCTGCGCTGCTGGCCCCTGCCGCCCACGCCCAGAACGCGCTGGACAACATCCTGAAAGCCAAAGAGATCAAGATCGCCATCCCCACCGACTACCCGCCCTACGGCTTTGTCGGCACCGACCTCAAGCCCCAGGGCCTGGACGTGGAAATGGCGAACCTCATTGCCGCCAAGCTGGGTGTGAAGGTCGAGCTGATCCCCGTCACCAGCGCCAACCGCATTCCTTACCTGCAAACGCAAAAGGCCGATCTGGTCATCTCCACCCTGGGCAAGAACCCTGAGCGTGAGAAGGTGATCGACTTCACCGCCGCCTACGCCCCGTTCTTTCAGGCCGTGTTTGCGAGCAAGAGCTTGAACATCAAGAGCTTTGCCGACCTGACGGGCAAGACCGTGGCCGTGACGCGCGGCGCCATGGAAGACCAGGAGCTGGCCAAGGTGGCCCCCGCTGGCGTGGACGTGAAGCGCTTTGAAGACCATGCCGCCAGCATCTCGGCCTTTGTGTCGGGCCAGACACAAGCCATCGCCACCAGCGCTTCTACCGCCGGCACCATCATGGTGAAGAACCCCAACCTGCAGACCGAGTTCAAGCTGCTGCTCAAAGACAGCCCCAACTTCATCGGCGTGGCCAAGGGCGAAGACAAGCTGCGTACCCGTGTGAACGAGATCATTGCCGAGGCCAAGAAGGCGGGTGACCTGGACAAGCTGTCGACCAAGTGGCTGGGCCGCCCTGCGGGCGACCTGCCCCAGTAAGCAGGCACGACGATTCCCATCCATTGCACAGGGCTGCGGCGTGACAAGCGCCGCAGGGTTTGCCCACCATGCTGATTCAACTGGACTTTTCTGCCGTGCTTGCCTCGTGGCCGCTGCTGGTGCGCGGCGTGGCGTGGACCATTGGCCTCACCATCGTAGGCACGGGGCTGGGCCTGCTGCTGGGCACCGCCTGTGCCTGGGCACGGGCGCGCAACCTGGGCCACCGGCCTGCACCGCTGCGCTGGGCCGTGGCCAGCTATGTGGAGCTGGTGCGCAACACGCCCTTCATCGTGCAGCTGTTCTTCCTGTTCTTTGGCTTGCCTGCGCTGGGGCTCAAGCTCTCGCCCGAGTTCGCCTCAGTGCTGGCCATGGTGATCAACCTGGGCGCGTATTCCGCCGAGATCATCCGTGCAGGCATCGAGGCCACGCCGCGCGGCCAGATCGAAGCCGCACACAGTCTGGCGCTCACGCCGGGGCAGACCTTTCGCCGCGTGGTGCTTCCGCCTGCGCTGCAAAAGGTGTGGCCCGCCATGGTCAGCCAGATCATCATCGTGATGCTGGGCTCTGCCGTGTGCGGACAGATCTCCACGCCCGAGCTGAGCTATGCCGCCAACCTGATTTCGAGCAACACCTTCCGCGCGTTTGAGGCGTTCATCCTCGCCACGCTGGTGTACCTGGCGCTGTCCATGCTCACCCGCCGCTTGCTGATGTGGGTGGGTGCACGTTTTCTGGTGGGGAGATAAGCCATGGTGGAGTTTTCAACATGGGACATCCTGCGCAACCTGCTGATGGCGGCGCGCTGGACGGTCACCCTCTCTCTCATTGCCTTCATCGGCGGCGGCCTGGTGGGCCTCATGCTGCTGGTGGCGCGCCTGTCCAAAGTGCGCGGCGTGGAGCGCGCCGTGGGCGCGTATGTGCAGGTGTTCCAGGGCACACCGCTGCTCATGCAGCTGTTTCTAGCGTACTTCGGTATTGCGCTGTT
The DNA here is from genome assembly GCA_036786185.1 of Acidovorax sp. Lineage (GTDB taxonomy): Bacteria > Pseudomonadota > Gammaproteobacteria > Burkholderiales > Burkholderiaceae_C > Acidovorax. The sequence goes on from DAIQRN010000164.1 coordinate 4,181, forward strand.
CGGCATCAAGACCTCGCCGTGGACGGCCGCTGCCGTGGCGCTCACGCTCTACACCAGTGCCTACCTCACCGAGATCTGGCGCGGCTGCGTAGCGTCTATCCCCAAAGGCCAGTGGGAGGCGGCGCAGAGCCTGGCGCTGAACTTTGCCGAGCAACTGCGCCATGTGGTGCTACCCCAGGCACTGCGCATTGCGGTGCCGCCCACGGTGGGCTTTCTGGTGCAGGTCATCAAGGGCACGGCGCTGGCCTCGGTCATCGGCTTTGTGGAGCTGACCAAGGCCGGCAGCATGATCTCCAACGCCACCTACCAACCCTTCCTCGTCTACGCCTGTGTGGCGCTGCTGTACTTTGCCCTGTGCTTCCCTGTGAGCCTGGTGGCGCAATCGCTTGAAAGGAAACTCCATGCCAACCGCCGTTGAAGCCACACCTGCCGCTGCTGCGCCCGTGCATCCGCACGACGGTATCCTGGTCGGCCCTCCGCCCATCGTGGATATCACTGCACTGCGCAAGTCCTACGGCACCAACGAGGTGCTCAAGGGCATCGACATGAAGGTGGCGCGCGGCGAGGTCATCTGCATCATCGGCAAGAGTGGCTCGGGCAAGAGCACGCTGCTGCGCTGCGTGAACGGGCTGGAGGAGTTTCAGGAAGGCGCCTTGAGCGTGAACGGCAAGAAGTTGCTGCACGACAACCCCGCCGCCATGCGCGAGCTGCGCCAGCAGGTGGGCATGATCTTCCAGAGCTTCAACCTCTTCCCGCACCTCTCGGTGGGGCGCAACATCATGCTCGCGCCCACGCTGGTCAAGGCGCGCAGCGCGCAAGAGGCTGAGGCACAGGCGCGCAAGCTGCTGCAGCGCGTGGGCCTGGCCGAAAAATTTGACGCCATGCCCGACCAGCTTTCGGGCGGCCAGCAGCAGCGCGTGGCCATTGCCCGCGCGCTGGCCATGGAGCCGCAGGTGCTGCTATGCGACGAGATCACCTCGGCGCTGGACCCTGAGCTGGTGGGCGAGGTGCTGCGCGTGGTTGAGTCTTTGGCGCAAGAGGGCATGACGCTGATGATGGTCACCCACGAAATGGCGTTTGCCCGCAAGGTGAGCGACCGCGTGATCTTCATGCACCAGGGCCGCGTGCACGAGCAAGGCACGCCTGCCCAGCTGTTTGGCAGCCCGCAGACGCCCGAGCTGCAGCAGTTTTTGTCTTCATTGCACGACTGAGCGCAGGCATTGCAGCCGAGCACAGCCAGTGCCAAAAAAAGCCCGGACGTCCACCACCGTCCGGGCTGTTTCATAAATGGGCATGGGCAGCGCACATGCCCGCGTGATCAGGACTAGTAGCCAGTTGAACTCGGAAATCGTCGGCGGCGTATTGACCTCAGCGGTCCATTCTGGCTTCGCCGCTCCAAGTCGGACGGGCTCCTAGGTCATGACTTGAGTGCGGCTTCGAACTCTTCGCGCGAGAGCATCTTGTCCTGGTTCTTGTCCAGCGCCTGGAAGCGCTCGCCAATCGCCGGGAAGGTCGATGCCTCTTGGGGGCTGAGCATGCCGTTGCGGTCGGCATCGGCGCGGTCAAAAGCCGCCGCTGCGCTGCTGGTGGTGGTCTTGCCGCCGCCAAAGGTGGCCTGGGGTGCGGCGGGGTTGCTGCTGGCAGGCCCGATGACGGACTTGGAAGCGTGGGACGGGCTGCTGGTGCTGCCGCTTTGCGCCTGCACGGCGCCTGCGGCGCCAAACGTCAGGGCGGCAAA
>DAIQRN010000165.1:0-5917 GCA_036786185.1 Acidovorax sp.
GTGCGGTCGGTGGGTTTTCAGCTGTAGGCCGGGCCTGTCGGGCCGCCAGGGGCAGCATGCCGCGCCAGCATGTCCTGCAAGGCGCTCGCATTGCCCAGCACCACATCCCATGCCCAGCTGCCCAGGCCGCCTTGCGCATTCACTGCCTGCACCCACTGCGCCAGAGCCTGCCGCTTGGCCTGATCCTGCGGCGAGTCCTCGCCCTTGATCTCCAGCACCAGCGTCTTGCCGCTGTTGTAGCGCACCAGAAAGTCCGGGATGTACTTGCGCTTGGTGCCATTCCAAAGGTACAGGATGTGAAAGCCCAGGTGGTCGTTCTTGGCCCAGGCCGCCACTTCGGGGTGGGTTTCGGCTGCATTGGCAGCGTACTTTTCCCAGCCGCTGTCCACCACGATGTGGCTGATCTGGCTGCGCTGCGTCGGCTCGGTCACGCGCGTGGTGTACCAGGTGCGCATGTCGCGCGTGCTGCCCACGGGGCGCTCGGTGTCGAACACCGGCTCCAGTCGCAGCGTGCTTTGCTCGATCACATGCGCCATCAGGTGCGCCACGATGGCATCCATGTGCAGCGACAGCAAAATGCGCTTGCGCAGCGCGTCCTGGTGAAACAGCGACGGGATCTCGATCTTGCTCGATGCGAGAAAGGTTTCCACCAGCCGCACCAACTGGATCAGCAGATACTCGCGCTGCCCCTTGAACTGGTGCGTGAGCTGCTCGAATGCCTTTTGCGCCGCCTTGAACACCAGCCTTTGCAGCCGAAACTCTTCGGGCAGCCGTTCCAGGTCAATGGTGGTGATCTGGCTCCAGTCGGCCGCGCCACCCAGCGCCGGTGCAATGTCGGCCTGCAAGGCCACCTGCGCCGGGTCGATCTTGAACGGCGCAAGTGAGCTCCACTGCACCACCAATTCGGGGCGCACCACCTGGTCGATGCGCAGGATATTGGGCCAGCGGATCTCATGGGTTGCGCGCTCGGGCAAGGCCTTGATCTGCATGCTGGGCTTGGGTGGTGGCGGCGGTGGACCGTCGCCGCCGGGTGGCAGCGCCACCGACAGCGGCACGCCAAACACGTTGACGAACTCGGGCGCGTACAGGCCCGTGTCAGGGTCAATGTCATAGGCCACGCGGCGCAGGCCCCGGCCAATCACCTGCTCGCACAGCAGCTGGCTGGTAAAGGCGCGCAGGCCCATGATGTGCGTCACCGTCTTGGCGTCCCAGCCCTCCGACAGCATGGCCACCGACACCACGTTCTGCAAATCCTGCCCTGACTGCCCGGGCTTGCCCACGGTGTCCACCAGCTCGCGCAGCATCTCTTCCTTCTTGGTGCTGGCCGCGAGCCAGCGCTCCTTGGCGGGGGGTGCAATGCGCGCGGCCTGCACGATGGCGCGCAGGCGCGCGTCGTAATCCTTGTCGCTGCTGGCGGTCTCGCCCAGCTCGGCCTTGTCCAGCACCTTGGAGTCCACCCGCAGCGTGCGCGTGGCGTCATGCAGTTCGCTCCACTGGACATGGCCCTGGGTGAAGAAATGCTCCACCCGTGCCGCCGTCTCGGTGCGGTTGCACACCGTCAGCAGCACCGGGGGCGACAGATGCCCCTGCGCCGCCCAGTCGGCGGCGGTGGCGCGCCAGTCCGCGCCCAGCAGGGTGTAGGCCTGCTGCACCAGTGCCGGCAGCGGCTCGTGTGGCTGTGCCTTGCGGTTCAGATCCTCTGCCACCTCCGGCTCGCGGTACAGGTGGTAGAGCCTGGGGCGCAGCGTCTGGGCGTTGGGCAGGGCGTCGTCGCGCACCACCACGCGCGGGGTCTTCACCAGCCCGGCCTCGATGGCGTCATTCAGGCCAAAGTCCGACACTACCCACTCGAACAACCCGGCCTCGGTGTTGCTGCGCCCGGTGGGCGCGAACGGCGTGGCCGAAAGGTCGTAGCAGCGCGCAATGCTGCGCATCTTGTGGATGCGATCCAAGCCCTCGACCCAGCGCGTGGCCTCGTCCAGGTCGATGCCCATGGCCTCGGCTTCCGCCTTGCTGAGCTTGACGTCGGCCGGCTTGCGGTAAGCGTGGTGCGCCTCGTCGTTGATCACCACCAGGTTCTTGCAGACGGCCAGCGACCCCAGCACGCGGCGGGCAAAGGCCTCGTCGCTCTCCTGGCCCTTCCTGACCACCGAGCGCTCGGGCTCCTTGAGCGGCATCAGCGCGTGCCAGTTCTCGATCAGCACCTGGGCGCGGTTGAGCTTGCTGCGCAGCGCCTCGGACGGGCACAGCTCGAACAGGTCGTAATAGTTCTCTGGGTGCCCCGGCAGCAGCACCTGCAGGCGTGCCTTCACCGTCAGGCCTGGCGCCACCAGAAACACGGCGCTGGAATACTTGCGCGGTGACTTGGGGTAGGTCAGCGCATTGAGCACCTGCCAGGTGATGATCATCGCCATCACCGTGGTCTTGCCGCTGCCCGTGGCCATCTTGCTGCACAGGCGCTCGAACGGCCCGCCATCGCCCGCGATGTAGATGCCCTGGCGGAACTCGGGCAGCGCTTCAAGGTGCCAGATCAGGGTCTCCACGGCCTCCAACTGGCAAAAGTAAAACGGCCATTGACGGCGTGACGTCTTGTCTGCATCCCACCAATGCTGCAGCAGCGTTTGCGTGACCGCCGTGCTGCCCGGCCAGCCGGCCTCGCGCCACTGGCGCACGCGCTCGCGAATCTGATCGACCAGCGGCAGCGCCACCATGCGCCGCGTGTTCTCGCGCGTGTCGATGATCTCGTAGCCCGCCGGGCGGCGCACGGGCTCCAGCCGCAGCGTGCGGTCGGGGTTTTCGGCCCAGTGCTGCTGCGGCTCTTCGAATGCGCTGTTGATGATGAGGGAGGTGGGGGTCGTCATGCGTCGTGCGGTTCCATCTTTCAGGCTTTCAGGCTTTCAGGCTTTCAGAGCCAGTTTTCCACCTTCAGGCCACGGATGCGGGCGAACTCCCGGGTGTTGTTGGTGACCAGCGTCAGCCCCAGGGCGCAGGCGTGCGCGGCAATCAGCAGATCGTTGCTGCCGATGGGCTGTCCCGCCGCTTCCAGCTCGGCGCGGATGCGGCCGTAATCGCCATCGGCCGGCAAGTCCAGCGCCAGCACGGGAATCGTCGCCAGTATCGCCTGCACCTTGGCCAGCAGCCGGGGTGACCCCTTCTTGGCGCAGCCATAGCGCAGCTCGGCGGCCACCACGATGCTGGTGCAAATGCCCTTGGCGCCCAGTTGCGCGATGCGCTGCGCAGCCGCCCCCGACGGGTTGCGTATCAGGTCGCTGATGATGTTGGTGTCCAGCAGGTAGCCGCTCACGGCAGGTCCTCGGGCTGAACCGGGGCATCGTCGATGGCCGGGAACTGATCCTCGGGCGCCAGCGGCGGCTCCTGGCGCCACTCGGCCAGTAGCTCCAGGATATTGGTGGGGCGCAACACCGGCTCGATGATCAGCTTGCTGCCTTCGCGGTGAATCAGCACGCGATCGCCCGGCAATTCGAACTCGACCGGAATGCGCACCGCCTGGCTGCGGTTGTTGCGAAACAGCTTGGCCTCTTTGGGCCTGGGGGACAAGGTTGGCGCAGTCATGGCAACTCCTTGGCATATGCAAATAAGTATATGCCTTGAAGGCGGTGATCACGAGCCATGGACTACAGCGCGTGCTGGCAAATGCGCATCAGCCACAGCCGCTGTAAACCGATACCCGGCGGCTGCGCAACCTGGGGCAGCAGGGCCGTGGTGCCGGCATTCAAATGACCACCCTGCTCGAAGGTAGCCCCATGCCGCGCAGAGCCAGCATGCGCGCCTCTCGGCTACCGGCTCGGATCGCCACGTTCGCGCTCGCCAGCCAGTGGTAGGGGCGCAGCCCTTGTTGTGCACCGGTATCGGTAAGCGCCTTCAGCTCCCTGAAACTGGGTTGTTGCAGTTTGGCCTGCAACCAATCGAGCTTCGCCAGTATCTTTTTGACTTCTCCGGTGCTGGCGGCCGAATGCGGCTCCACCCACAGCGCCAACTCCGGCTGCCCAGGCAGCGCCACGCCCATGCCAAAGTCCCAGCGTGCTGTCGTGGGTTCGGCCTTTTTGAAGGCCGCGTCCATATCCACACTGCCGGTAAAGCGCGTTTTGGCAGTCTTGCCCTCGATGGCATCGCGGTAACGCCCTTGCACAGCCGTTTTGCCGGGTTGAACTGGCAGGGCGGCGGCCTTGGCGGCCTTTTCAAATGCTGTGGACGCTGTTGGTTTTTGGGGGGTGGCCGACTTCATTGCGCTGGCGTCTCCACCGGTGCTGCGGCCACCCCGGGGTTAGCGCGGCGCTTGCGCGCCGGCCGGCTGGCGGCGCGGTTGACTACATCCGCAATCACCTCGCCCGTGCGGCTGGCAAAACCCACCAGGCCGCCCCATTCGGCCTCTGCGGCTTCATCGGCCATGGGGCTCAGCTTGGATATGTCCTGCACCGCGTTGGCGCGGTTGAAAAAGTACACGCGCAGGTCTTTCTTCAGCACCGCCGCGCCCAGCTCCTTGGCGTAGGCGCTGGCATTCAGGTTCAGCAGCCGGCGCACGTCCGCCTCGGTGCCGCCCAAGCGCTTGAACTCCTGCAGCGCCCACACCAGATCCAGCACTACCGGCGAATGGGTGGACAGCACCACCCGGTAGCCGCGGCGCAGCAACTCCAGCACCAGTAACAGCACCGCCTCAATGCCCTGGGGGTGCAGGCCCATCTCGGGCTCCTCGATCACCACCCACTCGATGGCATCGCGCCGCGTTGTGCCGCCCGCCGGGCACAGCCAGTACAGGCCCAGCAGCAGCGGCGTGAACTCGCGCTGCCCGGCCGACCAGGCGGTGTAGGGCAGGCCCTCGGCGTGGCCCGGCACTTTCAGAACCAGGCGCTTGGTGAAGTCCTTGGCATCAACGGCCAGCCTGGCAGCGCCGTACAGGTGCTCGGTGATCGGGCGGCGCAGCGTGTCGTTCAGCCGGTTGGCTTGCGGAAACAACTCCCCCTTGGCGCCAAACTCGTTTTGCAGCAGATCGTGCACCGCATCGCTGAAATAGCGCAGCGTGAACGGGTCGCCGTAGTTGAACTGGCCAAAGTTCTGCGTCACCCCGCTGGCCAGACTCATCACCCGCTGCGCCGGGATGAAAAACAGCGATTCCTGGCGCTGCTTGGCTTTACTGGGACGCGCCAGTTCGGGCAGCGCGCAGTCTTTGCCATTCCATTGCAGCCGGGACTTTCCCGCCTGCCACGCCGCCGCCATGCCCTTGCCAAAGTAGCCGCCCAAAAAGGCATCGGCATTGCCGTTGAAGACCACGTTGTGGTGCTTGAACGTGTCGTGGATGGCATTGCGATCGAGCACCAACTTCAGCGTCTGCAAAAAAATGCTTTTACCCGTGGCCTGGGGGCCGACGATCACGGTCAGATCGCCAAACGTCACATCGGCCGCCTGGATCGGCCCCACCTGCCGCATGATCAGCCGGTTTTTCTTGCGTGTCGCCATCACCGTTCTCCTTGCGCTCTCTCGGGCAGCTTGATCACCTTCAGCGACTCAATCCCCCGGTCGTCCACGATCTTCACCGCCACCTGCCGATTCGGCCCGGTGGCAAACGGCAGCGACAGCGTGCCGGTGAAGGCCTGCAAAAGCCCCTCGTCCAGCTCGGCGCGGATGTCTTTTTTGAGCTTCATCCAGCCCTCGTCCTTGCCCGCCATGGGGAAGAACACCTGGTGCGGGAACAGGCTGCGGCCGTCGTAGTCGGTGTCGAGCTGCCAGGCCGCGATCTTGCCCTTGCCGCCCGAGACCAGTTCGCCCTTGGCCGTGTCGAAGTAGTCAAAGCCGTTCACCTCCACCTGCCACAGCCCGTCCTGGGCGGGGGTCAGCAGCACGTCGGGCTGGCCCATCAGCCAGAAGCTCTGGTTGCTGGCGCGCGCCTTCTTCAGGTCTT
>DAIQRN010000007.1:0-20290 GCA_036786185.1 Acidovorax sp.
CGCCGTGGTTGCGGACAAAAGACGCTGTTAGCTTGGCAACCGAATTGATTGCCTGTTGATTTCCACGCAGAAGTGACCCACTAACCCCCAGGATTTCCATCTAAATCTGATCCACGTACTAACCCTAACCTGCTGCTTTGTTGAGCAGCAGGAGACCAGGAGTAATAGACGTGGCAACACTGAGTGTCATCAGGCGCTGGGCCCTGCGAGAGCAGCTGTCCATCCGAGAGATCGCCCGCCGCACGGGCCTCTCGCGCAACACCATCCGCAAGTACCTGCGCGCAGGCGAGGCCGAGCCGCACTATGCCAAGCGAGTCAGTCCATCCAAGCTCGATCCCTTCGCCTTGAGGCTTGCCGGCTGGCTCAAGACGGAAGCTGGCCGATACCGCAAGCAGCGGCGCACCGTCAAGCAGATGTGCGTGGATCTGCAGGCGCTCGGTTATGGCGACTCCTACAACCGCGTTGCGGCCTTTGCGCGCCTCTGGCACGAGCAGCGCCTTGTGGCACAGCAGACCACTGGCCGTGGCACCTTCGTTCCCCTGACCTTCGGTCCGGGTGAGGCCTTCCAGTTCGACTGGAGCGAGGACTGCCGCTGAGCCAGGTTCCGTGACCTGGCGCTGGTCAAGGCGGACTACAGGTGGTAGTCGCCCGCGGCTTCGGGCTGGTACAGCACTTTCTCGATCCAGATCTGCTGGGTGCGGTCAGACAGTCGGCAGTCGATGGCATCGCCTTCCTTGCAACCCAGGATGGCGGTGCCCACGTCGGAGTAGATCGACAGCCTGCCCGCGTTGTGGTCGGCGTCTTCGGGATAGACCAGGGCCACCTCCATGTCGCGGTCGCCCAGATGCAGCAAGGCCTTGGTGTTCATGGTGACGACATCACGGGCCACCTCGCGCGCATCGACGACGATGGCGCGTTCGATTTCGTGCTCCAGCTCGAACACCTCGGGCCCTTCTTCGAGTGCGATCAGGTGGCGAAGGCGTGTCTGGTCGATTTCGGTGATGTAGATGCCCGACGGGTCGTTGGCCGTGGTGGCGCGCAAGTGCTGCAGGTAGTGCTGCGAGCTCATGGTCAGGGACTTGAGCGACGGCGTTTCGGCGTCGAGCTGGAACCCCGTGCGCAAAAAGGCCTTGAGCGAGCGCGTGTTGTCAACATGGATCTTGGCAATCAGCTTCTCGGCCCGCATTTCGAAGAAGGCGAGCTTCATGCCTTCGCGCAGGGCGCTGGCGCCCAGCTTGCGTCCCCAGTTGTTGCGGTTGCCGATGACCAGGACGATCTCGCACTGCGCCCCTGTCTTGATCAGGCGTACAAAGCCCACAGGTTCGTCGCGGTGGTCGTAGGCCATGAAGAAACGGCCCTCCCGGTTGAACAAATGCGTCAGGGTGGGCAGTTGCACCCGCTCGACGACCTGTTCAATGAAACGGGAAACGTGGCGCGAATCGCTCAGGTAGCGGATGACGTCTTCGTCCTCCAGCCAGTCCATCAAATTCAGCGCATTGGCCCGCGTGATCTCCGGGCACAGAGAAATGAAAGGCTCGCTCATCTTCACCACACTTGGTTGCAAGAATGAAAGCCCTTCATGGCAGGGGCCATGACGGTTCTTTCGACAGGGCTTGGATTTTAGTCAGTGCCGCTTAACGCAGGCATTCAGTGCGCTATTGATGCCGTATGCCGGAGGTCGACCGTGCTGCGTGGGCTCGGTCATAGCGCCGATGTTTCAGGCATTCAGCCACCAAGTTGAATGCTATATAAATGAGAGCTGTTAGCGCTTGATGGTAAAGCGCTGGAGGCCAAATTCATTCAATTTTACGGCGCCATGTCGCACGCTGGTGCTCAGTAGGTTTCCAGGTGCAGTCGGCCTTCACGTTGCAGCGTGGCGCCCAGTTGCTCCCAGTCCAGCCCATCGCCCTGGGCAATGTCGCGCAGCGCCATGACCACGCCTTCTTCCATGCTCTGCAGGCCGCAGACGTAGAAGTGGGTGTGGCCGTCGCGCAGCAGCGCGGCCAGGTCGGCGCGGCGTTCGCGCATCAGGTCCTGCACGTAGCGGCGCGGCTGGCCGGGCTGGCGCGAGAACGCCAGGTTGATGTCGATGAAATCCTTGGGCAGGCTTTGCAGCGGGCCAAAGTAGGGCAGCTCCTGCGGGGTGCGTGCGCCAAAGAATAGCAGCAGCTTGCCCCCCTCGAACTTGCCGCTGTTGCGCAGGCGGCGGCGCCATTCGGTCATGGCGCGCATGGGGGCGCTGCCGGTGCCGGTGCAGATCATCACGATGTGCGATCGCGGGTGGTTGGGCATCAGGAACGAGCTGCCAAACGGCCCCACCACCTGCACGGTGTCGCCTACCTGCAGGTCGCACACATAGTTGGAGGCCACGCCGCGTACCGCATTGCCGTCGTGGTCGGTGGTCACGCGCTTTACCGTGAGGGCCAGGTTGTTGTAGCCCGGCCGTTCACCGTTGCGCGGGCTGGCGACGGAGTACTGGCGCGCGTGGTGCGCCCGGCCCAGCGCGTCGGTGCCGGGCGGGATGATGCCGATGGACTGCCCCTCCAGCACCGGGAACGGCATGCTGCCGAAGTCCAGCACCACATGGTGTGTTTCGCTTTCAAAGCCTGCCTCTGTGCAGTTGAAATTGCCCACCACGGTGGCGGTGGTGGGGCTCTTGGGTGGGAAGAGATTGGTGTACGGATGCGCCGCCGACCAGGGCGGTACGCTCGCGCCGTATTGGGCCGAGCGAAAAGGCTGGGCGCCGGGCTCCATGGCCGCAGCGGGTTGCTCTGGCTGCAGGGCGGTTGCCTGCAGGGCCGATGCGGCCACACCCTCGGCAGCGAGTTGCTCGGGCGAGAGCTCGGCGGGCAGCTCTTCCCAGGTCAGTTGTTCTTCGATGCTGTAGGCCCGCGCCGCAGGCATGGTGCGCCAGTTGTCGATGGAGCCCGTGGGGCAGGGCGCTATGCAGGCCATGCAGCTGTTGCACACATCGGCGCGCACCACGTAGTTGGTGTCGTCGTGCGTGATGGCGCCCACCGGACAGGTGGCCTCGCAGGTGTTGCAGCGGATGCAGATCTCGGGGTCGATCAGGTGCTGCTTGATAACGGCGGCTTCGACGGCCATGTCCATGGTGTTCTCCTGAAGGCCTCGCGGTACGTGCGTTGTACCGGGAGGCGGGCGGGGTGCGCTATCGGCAATTACGTGGGGTTCCCCGGCCCGTCGGTGCCCTGCCGGCTGGCGGCAGGGCTGTGGTGGCAGGCCGGTGGCTCAACCGAAGCGGACGTATTCGAAGTCGATGGGCTGGCGGTTGATGCCCATGACTGGCGGCGCGATCCATCCGGCGAACTTGCCGGGCTCCACCACGCGGCCCATCAGCGATGCGACAAAGGCGAAGTCCTCGGGCGTGGGCAGCCATTCCTTCTTGCGCGCAGCCCATTCGACCTCGCTCAGCACGCGGCCATCGGGCGACATCTTGATGCCGGCCAGGGCGCCGATCTGGCGATTGAAGGCTTTGTGCGGCACCGTGAGGCGCGTGGGGATGCCGGCCTTTTCCAGCACCTTGTTCCAGCGGCCCACGCCAGCCATCGAGTCCTTGATGAAGTCGTCGCGCAGCACTTCATTGAGCGCATTCAGCATGGGCACGTCCTTCTCCAGCAGCTGGCCGTCCTTGACCTCCAGGACCTTGTAGGTCTGGCCCTTGAGGATGTGGTCGTCGTCCCGCTTGCCTTCTTCGTAGCGGCCCTTGAGTCCCGAGCTGTAGAAGATGGCCGCGTTGCTGGATTGGTCGGCACCGAACAGGTCGATGGTCACGCTGTAGTGGAAGTTGAGGTAGCGCTGCACCGTGCCCAGGTCGATGGCGCCAGCGGCGCGCACCTTGGCCGGGTCGTCGGTCTTGAGCTCGTTCATCACCTGCGCGGTGCGCGTCAGAACGCGCGAGACGCCGCTCTCACCCACGAACATGTGATGGGCTTCTTCGGTCAGCATGAACTTGGTGGTGCGCGCCAGCGGGTCGAACGCGCTTTCGGCCAGGGCCGACAGCTGGAATTTGCCGTCGCGGTCGGTGAAGTAGGTGAACATGAAGAACGCCAGCCAGTCGGGTGTCTTCTCGTTGAAAGCGCCCAGGATGCGCGGGTTGTTTTCATCACCCGAAGTGCGCTGCAGCAGCGCCTCGGCCTCCTCGCGGCCATCGCGGCCAAAGTGCTTGTGCAGCAGGTAAACCATGGCCCACAGGTGACGGCCTTCTTCCACATTGATTTGGAAGAGGTTGCGCAGGTCGTACATGCTGGGCGCAGTCAGGCCCAGGTGGCGCTGCTGCTCCACCGAGGCGGGTTCAGTGTCGCCCTGCGTGACGATGATGCGGCGCAGGTTGGCGCGGTGCTCGCCAGGCACGTCCTGCCAGGCCTTCTCGCCCTTGTGGTCGCCGAAGTGGATCTCGCGGTTGGCGTCACCAGGGTTCAGGAAGATGCCCCAGCGGTAGTCACGCATCTTCACGTGGCCGAACTGGGCCCAGCCGTTCGGATCCACGCTCACGGCAGTGCGCAGGTAAACCTCGTGGTTGGTTGAACCCTCGGGGCCCACGTCGTCCCACCAGTTGATGAAGTTGGGCTGCCAGCCTTCAAGCGCGCGCTGCAGCGTGCGGTCTTCGCCGAGGTTGACGTTGTTGGGGATCTTCTCGCTGTAGTTGATCGTGCTCATCGTTGCTCCTTGGATGGTTGGGGCGGTGGGGTCAGACGCGGTTGAGGTCGAAACCAGCCTTCTCACCGGTGCCATAGACCTTGAGCGCACCCTTGTCGCCCACGGCGTTGGGGCGGTTGAAGATCCAGTTCTGCCAGGCGGTCAGGCGGCCGAAGATGCGCGTGTTCATGTTTTCCTTGCTGGCAAACCGCAGGTTGGCTTCGAGCCCGGTGAGTGAGTCGGGCGACATGGCGGCCCGCTCCTCGATGGCGATGCGGATCTCGTCGTCCCAGTCGATGTCATCCGGGGCGGCCGTCACCAGGCCCAGGGCCAGGGCGGCATCGGCATCCAGCGGCTTGCCTGCCGCTGCGCGTGCTGCTTCGAGCGGCCCGGCTTCTTCATAGAAGCGGCGCTGCAGGCGGCTCTGGTCGTTGACCAGTGGCAGCAGGCCGAAGTTGAATTCGTTCAGCGTGAGCTTGGGTGCGCGCTCCGCGTCATCTGGCAGCGCCAACATGTAGGTGCGGTCGGCCGCGAAGGCCAGCTCGGCCAGCGATCCGGCGAAGGCCGATCCGGACTCCACCAGCGCGAACAGGCTGCGCGATGACACATCCAGCCGCGCAAAGGTGCGGCGCAGCGCACCGATGGTCTCGCGCACCAGCCAGTGATTCTGGTGCGCGATCATTACGGCGTCGCTGGCCAGCACGGCCTGCGCGTCGCCTTCGGCCTTGAGCAGCCAGGTGCCGATATCGAGTTCGTTGGTCCGGAGGTTCAGGACGGCGTCGTCCAGCTGGCGTGCCAGGGCCAGGGGCCACCAGGTGGCACCTGCTGCCTCGATGCCCGCGATGTCCGTGGGCTGGGCGCCGGTGGGACCCTTTACCGTGATGGTGGCCGTGCGGCGGGTGCGGTCGATGTCCACCGCGACATGCGCGTAGCGCAGGCCGTCGGCGCTGTCTTCACGTTCCACGCGGGGCAGGACCACGCCCTGGGCGTTGGTGGGGCGGTGGCTGCCTTGGGCCAGGCGTGCCGCAGCATCATCCACAGCGGCCGCGAACTGCGCAGGCTTGGCGATGCGGTCCACCAGGCGCCAGTCCACCGCGCGCTGGCCGCGCACACCTTCCACGCTGGTGCAGAAGATGTCGGCCAGGTCGTGGCGCACATGGCGCTTGTCGGTCACGCGGGTCAGGCCGCCCGTGCCGGGCAGCACGCCCAGCAGGGGCACTTCGGGCAGCGACACCGCCGACGAGCGGTCGTCCACCAGCACGATCTCGTCGCAGGCCAGGGCCAGCTCGTAGCCGCCGCCTGCGCACGCGCCGTTCACGGCAGCCACGAACTTCAGGCCCGAGTGCTTCGACGAGTCTTCGATGCCGTTGCGCGTCTCGTTGGTGAACTTGCAGAAGTTCACCTTCCAGGCGTGGCTGGAAACGCCCAGCATGAAGATATTGGCACCCGAGCAAAAAATGCGGTCCTTGGTGCTGGTGACGATGACGCTGCGTACACCCGGGTGCTCGAAGCGCACGCGGTTGAGCGCATCGTGCAGTTCGATGTCCACGCCCAAGTCATAGCTGTTGAGCTTGAGCTTGTAGCCGGGGCGGATGCCGCCGTCTTCGGCGATGTCGAGCGACAGGCGGGCGACCGGGCCATCCACCGCTAGTTTCCAGTGGCGGTATTGCGTGGGGTCGGTGCGGTAGTCAACGCGGGTGGGCGCTGTGGGCTGGGTGGTCATGGGCGTCTCCGTCAAAATCTGCTAACAGGAATAATAATGCATAAACCAATGAATTGATGTGCATCATGATGCATGTTTTGGGGCAAGTCAATGCATATGCCTGTTTTTTGCAGATTTTGGGAGGTGCGGGCTTTCCCTCCCCGCCTGGAGGAGAGGCTGGGCTTGGGGCGGCGGGCTGTCAGTCCGGCCGGTGGGCCATGAGCCTGCGCACTCCTGCGCGCAGTTGCCGCAGGCTTTCTTCGAGGTCTTGGCCCGAAGTGTCGATGGTGAGGTCGGCCTTGGAATAGAAAGCTGCCCGGCCTTCCAGAATGCGGCGCAGATCGTCCATGGCTTCCTTGCTGGAGGCCATGGGGCGCATGTCACCTTGGGCCACCACGCGGCCCATGTGCTCTTCAGGGGCTGCACGAAGCCATACGGTGGTGCAGTGCGCAAGCAGTTGATTGAAGGTGGCGGGGTCCGAGACGATGCCGCCCGGCGTGGCGATGACCACTTCGCTGTGGATCTGCACGATTTCTTCGAGCGCGCGGCGTTCGTAGCGTCGGTAGGCGGTCGTGCCATACAGGTCGTGGATCTCGCGCACGCTGCAGCCGGCCAGGGTTTCGATCTCGCGGCTCAATTCGATGAATGGCACGTCCAAATCGCGGGCCAGCATGGGGCCCAGCGTGGATTTGCCTGCGCCGCGCAGTCCCACCAGTGCAATGCGCCCGTGGCGCGCCGTGTCGCTGGCCCCGTTGTTCAACAGCTCATGCAGTGCCAAGCGTGCGCGGCGCAGTTCGGGCTCGCTGCGGTGCTCCAGCAGTTCGCGGATCAGTAGCCATTCTGGCGAGCGTGTGGTGAAGTCGCCCACCAGTTCGGCCAGCGAGCAGTGCAGCGCGCCCGCCACCTGCTGCAGCACCAGGATGGATGCGTTGCCCGTCCCGTATTCCAGGTTGGCCAGGTGCCGCTCCGACACATCGGCCGCCACTGCCACCGCCTTGCGGGTGAGCCCCCGCTGCGCCCGCAGGTTGCGCACCCGCTCCCCCAATGCGGCCAGCAGAGGGGGGCGAGCTTCTTCGGTTGGTCCTGACGCGCCCTCATTGATCGAGGGTGGCAGGGTGACGGTGTCTTCTTGTTCGTTCATGTCCATCCTTGGTTCACGTCTGCTGCGCTGTGGCATTTTTTGGTGCTTCCCAGAATGTGCTCACGCTGCAGGAGCACCTAGGGGAAAACGCTATAAATGCACTATAGTGCTTGACATGAAATCAAGCGCTAACTATTGTTCATGTGCAAGCAAGATACTGCACATTTAAGAATCCCACAAGAACACTTATCAAGCCATGTGTACGCCGCACCCATTGTCCCAGCCTCTCACGAGTCGCCATGTCTGATAAAGCAGCATTTCATGAAGCCCTGGCCCAACTGACCGGACAGATCGCGGGCCGACGCCTGGATGGTGATCTGCAGGCTTGGCTGAACCAGACGCACGGGCCCGATAGTGCCGCATACCAGCAGATCAAGGCAGGGTGCCTGGCTGGTGTTGCGCAAGGCTGGCTTTGCGAGCGCGAGGGTGGCGGCATCCGCTACGGCCGCGTTTTCAAGGCAGACGACGCGCTGCAGCGCTTCTCGGTGGATGTGGTGGACATGCAGGACATCGCCGGTCCGCACCACACCCATCCGCAGGGAGAGATCGACTTGATCATGCCTCTGGAAGGCGATGCCACCTTCGACGGGCACCCTGCTGGCTGGTGTGTGTACCCGGCGGGCAGCGCCCACTGCCCCACCGTGACCCAGGGTCGCGCCCTGGTGCTCTATCTGTTGCCCGAAGGGCAGATCCAGTTCACGCGCTGAAGACGCTCCTGTCTCCCGCTCCCTTATCTGCGGCGATGCTGGCACATACGGCCAGCACAGTCGGCAACCCTGCAAGAAAGATCTGCATGACCGAACTCCTGCCCAATTACACCGCTGGCCGCTGGCAGTCTGGCAAGGGGCCGGGCGCCGTGCTCAAGGACCCGGTACTGGGTCGTGATCTGGTGCGCGTGGATGCCACCGGACTGGACCTGCAAGAGGCATTCCGGTTCGCCCGCGAGCAAGGTGGAGCCGCACTGCGTGCGCTGACCTATCGCGAGCGCGCGGCCTTGCTGGGCGCGGTGGCCAAGGTGCTGCAGGCCCACCGTGACAGCTACTACGAGATCGCTACGGCCAACTCCGGCACGGTGAAGAACGACTCTGCCGTTGATATTGATGGTGGCATCTTCACGTTGGGTCAATACGCCAAATGGGGTGACACGCTGGGCGATGTGCGCGCTCTGCACGATGGCGAGGTCGTCAAGCTCGGCAAGGAGCCTGTGTTCCTGTCCCAGCACCTGCAGGTGCCTGCGCGCGGCGTGGCGCTGTTCATCAATGCCTTCAATTTCCCGGCCTGGGGGCTGTGGGAGAAGGCCGCGCCCGCGCTGCTTTCGGGCGTGCCGGTCATCGTCAAGCCAGCCACCTCCACCGCCTGGCTCACGCAGCGCATGGTGCGCGATGTGGTCGATGCGGGCGTGCTGCCAGCAGGGGCTTTGTCCGTCATTGCGGGCAGCTCCGCCGGGCTGATGGACCAGCTGGAGCCATTCGACGTGATCTCGTTCACCGGATCGGCGAACACGGCCGGCATCATCCGCGCACACCCCGCGGTGGCGGAGCGTTCGGTGCGCGCCAACATCGAGGCTGACAGCCTCAACAGCGCGCTGCTGTTGCCCGATGCGGCGCCTGGCAGCGATGCGTTCAACCTGCTGGTGCGCGAGGTGGTGCGCGAGATGACCGTCAAGTCCGGCCAGAAATGCACTGCCATTCGCCGCATCCTGGTGCCAGCGGGCGTGTATGGTGCTGCGGCCGATGCTATCGGCGCCAAGCTCGCGGGCGTGACCGTGGGCAACCCACGCAACGACAGCGTGCGCATGGGGTCTCTCGTCAGCACAGCCCAATTGCATGCGGTGCATGACGGACTGGCGCAGTTGTCCGCGCATGCCGACATCCTGCACGACGGCCGCAGCCAGCCATTGGTGGATGCAGACCCCGCCGTGGCCGCGTGCATCGGCCCCGTGCTGCTGGGTGTGCATGACGCCGATGCGGCAGTGGCGGTGCACAAGATCGAGGTGTTCGGCCCCGTGGCCACGCTGGTGCCTTACCGCGATGTGGACCACGCCATCGCACTCGCGCAGCGCGGCCAGGGGTCGCTGGTGGCGTCACTGTACGGCGCCGACGAGGTCGCCTTGGGGAACGCTGCTGTACAGCTGGCGGCCAGCCATGGCCGCGTGCACGTGGTGACACCCGATGTCGCCCAGGCACACACCGGCCACGGCAACGTAATGCCCATGTCGCTGCACGGTGGTCCTGGGCGCGCGGGTGGCGGTGCCGAGCTGGGCGGGCTGCGGGCTCTCGGTTTTTACCACCAGCGCAGTGCTGTGCAGGCCAATCCCGGCGTGCTGGCTGCGCTCGGCCTCTGACAGCCGATATGCCCCCGCGAGTAGGCAACAGAAAAAAAGCCAGCGAACCACGGAAAGATCGAAATGACCCATCTGCCAGAGCGTTTCAACTTCGCGGAGCACGTGTTCAACCTGAACCGCGCCCATGCGCAGCGCACTGCCTACATTGACGACCGCGGTACGCTGAGCTACGGCGGCCTGCAAGACCGCGTCCGTCGTCTGGCCAGCGTGCTGATGGCCGCCGGTGTGCGGCGCGAAGAGCGCGTGCTGCTGATGATGCACGACACCAGCGACTGGCCGGTGTGCTTTCTGGGCTGCCTGTATGCCGGCGTGGTGCCCGTGGCGGTCAACACGCTGCTCACGGCAGACGACTACGCCTACATGCTGCGCCACAGCCGCGCGCAAGCCGTGCTGGTGTCCGGGGCTTTGTGGCCCGTCCTGCAAGACGCCATGGCCCGGGGAGCGCACGAGGTGGCAACGCTGCTGGTATCGCAGCCCACGCAAGCACTTGCCAAGGGAGCGGCCGATCTCGAAAAGGCCATCGCCACCGCAGAGCCCCTGGCGGTGCCTGCCGCTACAGGTCCTGACGACCCGGGCTTCTGGCTGTACTCGTCGGGCTCTACCGGCAAGCCCAAGGGCACGGTCCACACCCACGGCAACCTGTGGTGGACGGCCGAGTTGTACGGCAAACCCGTGCTGGGCCTTACGCGCGACGACGTGTGCTTCTCTGCCGCCAAGCTCTACTTCGCCTACGGGCTGGGAAACGCACTCACCTTTCCGCTGACGGTGGGTGCCACCGTGGTGCTGATGGCCGAGCGGCCCACGCCCGATGCCACCTTCAAGCGCTGGGTGGAGCACCAGCCCACTGTGTTTTTCGGTGCGCCCACAGGTTTTGCAGGCATGCTGGCGTCCCCCCGGCTACCGGCGCGCGCGCAGGTGGCGCTGCGCATGTGCTCGTCGGCTGGCGAGGCGCTGCCCGCAGAGATCGCGCAGCGGTTCAAGGCGCACTTCGGCTGCGACATCATCGACGGCATCGGCTCCACGGAGATGCTGCACATCTTCCTGTCCAACCGCCCGGGCGACATCCGCTACGGCACCACGGGCAAGCCCGTGCCCGGGTACGAGGTGGAGCTGCGTGGCGAGGACGGCCGCCCCATTGCGGATGGCGAAGTGGGCGACCTCTATATCCACGGCCCCAGCGCCGCACTGATGTACTGGAACAACCGCGAGAAGACTCGCGATACCTTCCTGGGCGGTTGGACCAAAAGCGGCGACAAGTATGTGCGCGATGCCGATGGCTACTACACCTACGCGGGGCGCAGCGACGACATGCTCAAGGTCAGTGGCATCTATGTGTCGCCTTTCGAGGTCGAGGCCACGCTGATGCAGCACGCGGCCGTGCTGGAGGCTGCGGTCATCGGCACACAGGACGGCGAAGGTTTGACCAAGACCAAGGCCTTTGTCGTGCTCAAGGACGGGCAGCAGGCCACGGGCGAGGAGCTCAAGGCTTTCGTCAAGGACCGCCTTGCGCCCTACAAATATCCCCGTTTCATCGAGTTCGTCCCCGAGCTGCCCAAGACAGCCACCGGCAAGATCCAGCGCTTTCGCCTGCGCGAGAAGGAGGCGCTGGCATGAGTACTGCCGCAGCTCCAGACAATATCCGCAACGACCGCCAGTCCGTCTCCATTGCCTGGCGCGGGCGCGATGTGCAGGTGGAGTACCAATGGATTGGGCCCGAGCGTGTGGAGGCACCGTTGCTGGTCTTTTTGCACGAAGGCCTGGGCTCCGTGGCCATGTGGAAGGACTTCCCCGAGCAGCTCTGCACGGCCGGCGGCTTTCGCGGCCTGGTGTTCTCCCGTCCCGGCTATGGCCGCTCCACACCGCGTGACCCGGATGAGCGGTGGGGTGTGGACTTCATGCACCGACAGGCGCAGGAGGTTCTACCTGCACTGCTGCAGGCGCTGGGTGTCAGCGAAGCACCCTGGCTCTTCGGGCACAGCGACGGAGCGTCCATCGCGCTGCTGTACGCGGCCAGTTTCCCCGAAAGCGTCAGTGGCCTGGTGCTGCTGGCGCCGCACATCTTCGTCGAGGACGTGACTATTGCGAACATCGAGTTGGCGCGCACGGCCTATGAGACCACGGATCTCCCGCACAAGCTTGGCCGCTACCACGACAACGTTGATTCAGCATTCTGGGGCTGGAACAACATCTGGCTCGACCCTGCCTTTCGCACCTGGAACATCGAGGCAGAACTGTCCGCCGTGCGCTCGCCAGTGCTGGCCGTGCAGGGCCTGGATGACGAATACGGAACGCTGGCACAGATACGCGGCATTGCCGGGCGCGTGCCTGGCACACGTCTGCTGGAGCTGGCGGCCTGCGCGCATTCCCCTCACCGAGACCGACCTGGCGACGTGATCGCCGAGACCGTTGACTTCATCCATAACACAACAAGGAGACGACAACCATGACACATCAAATCACACGTACCGCGCTTGCAGCGCTGGCATTGGCTTGCGGGGCCACTGCGGGCATGGCCCAGAGCACCGACAAGCTCAAGGTCGGGCTCATGCTGCCTTTCAGCGGAACCTACAGCGCGCTGGGCGTGGCCATTGAGAACGGCTTTCGCCTTCACGTGGCGGAGCAGGGCGGCAAGCTGGCGGGCCGCGAGATTGAGTTCTTCAAGGTCGATGACGAGTCCGATCCCGCCAAAGCCACCGACAACGTGAACAAGCTCATCAAGCGCGACAACGTGGACGTGATTGTCGGCACCGTGCATTCTGGCGTGGCCATGGCCATGGCGCGCGCCGCCAAGCAAAGCGGAACCACGCTCATCGTGCCCAACGCAGGAGCGGATGCCGTGACGGGCCCACTGTGCGCGCAGAACATCTTCCGCTCGTCGTTCTCCAACTGGCAGTCGTCCTATGGCATGGGCACGGTGGCTGCCAAGCAGGAGAAGAAAAAGACGGCCGTCACCATCAGCTGGAAGTACGCGGCCGGCGACGAGATGACCGGGGCTTTCAAGGAAGGTTTCGAGAAGGAGGGTGGCAAGGTTGTCAAGCAGCTCACCGTGCCGTTCCCGAACGTGGAGTTCCAGGCACTGCTCACCGAGATCGCCGCTACCAAGCCCGATGTGGTGTTCGCCTTTTTCGCGGGTGGTGGTGCGGTCAAGTTCGTCAAGGACTATGCGGCAGCCGGGCTGAGCAAGGTCACGCCGCTGTATGGCTCGGGCTTTCTGACCGATGGCACGCTTGATGCGCAAGGCGATGCCGCGCAGGGCCTGCTCACCACGCTGCACTACGCAGATGGCCTGAACACCCCGCGCGACAACGCGTTCCGAGTGGCCTACGCCAAGTCCTTCAAGCTGCAGCCCGACGTGTATGCGGTGCAGGGCTACGACGCAGCCCAGATCCTGGAAACAGGGCTCAAGGCTGTGAACGGCGATATCTCGAAAAAGGCCGAATTTGCGGCCGCCGTGCAGAAGTCCACTATCGACAGCCCGCGTGGCCCCTTCACCATGAGCCGTGCCCACAACCCTGTGCAGGACATCTACCTGCGCAAGGTGGATGGCAAGGAAAACAAGGTCGTCGGCGTAGCCGCCAAAGCGCTGGCAGACCCCGCGCGCGGTTGCAAGCTGTAAGCCGATACACGTCAGCCCCTTCCATCACAGGACACACATTTCATGGATTTCGGCACCTTCCTGGTCCAGTGCCTGAACTCGGTCCAGTACGGCCTGCTGCTGTTTCTGGTGGCATCCGGGCTGACGCTGATCTTCGGCATCATGGGCGTGATCAATCTCGCGCACGGCAGTTTCTACATGATCGGCGCGTACATGGCGTTTGCGCTGTCGCCGCTCTTTGGCGACCGGTTCCTCGTCATGCTGCTTGCAGGTATTGCGCTGGCTGCGGTGCTGGGATATGTGCTGGAGTGGGCGTTTTTCAGCTATCTCTACCAGCGCGACCACCTGCAGCAGGTGCTCATGACCTATGGGCTCATCCTCGTGTTTGAGGAGCTGCGCTCGCTGCTGGTGGGCAATGATGTGCACGGCGTCAAAACACCAGCCTGGCTGGACGGCAGCTTTGCCCTGGGCGAGCTGATGAGCTACCCGTGGTACCGCCTCTTTGCCTCGGCCGCCTGCATCGTGCTGGCCGTGGGGCTCTACTGGGTGGTCAACCGCACACGCCTGGGCATGATGGTGCGCGCCGGCGCCAGCAATCGTGACATGGTGCGCGGCCTGGGTATCGACATCCGGCGCCTGTACCGCATTGTCTTCGCTGCCGGCGTAGCGCTGGCCGCACTGGCCGGGATGATCGCGGCTCCCATGTCCTCGGTGTATCCCAACATGGGCGCCAGTGTGCTCATCATCTGTTTTGTGGTGGTGGTCATCGGAGGCATCGGCTCCATCACGGGGGCGCTGGTGGCGTCGCTGCTGGTGGGGTTTGTCGATACCTTTGGCAAGGTGTTTTTCGCGGAAATCAGCGGCATTGGCGTGTACCTGTTGATGGCCGGGGTTCTGATCTGGCGACCCGAGGGGTTGATGGGACGCAAGGCATGACAGTCATGAATCCATCTACGCCTTCATCGACCTCCCTTCGCACGGCAGGCGCTCCCGCAAATTTGCCAAAGCAAACAGGCCAACCTCTCATGGGCATTCTGTTGCCGGTGGTCGCCGTTCTTGTCGTCGGCGTGGGCGGCATGGCGCTCAGTCCCTATCTGTCGGACCTGCTGGTCAAGGTGATGATTCTGTCGATCTTCGCGCTCAGCCTGGAGCTGCTGGTGGGCATGACCGGCATGGTGAGTCTGGGCCATGCCGCCTTCTATGGCATCGGCGCCTACACGGCGGTACTGGCCTCGGGCCCGGAAGGTGGCAACCTCGTCGTCGTCCTGCTGCTGTCGATGGGCGCCGCTGCCGCCTATGCGCTGTGCGTGGGTGCGCTCAGTCTGCGCACGCGCGGGGTGTACTTCATCATGGTCACGCTGGCCTTCGCGCAGATGGCGTACTTCGTTTTCCACGATACAAAGGTCGGTGGCGGCAGTGATGGCATCTATCTGGATGTGCGGCCATTCGTGGGTAGCTTCAGCTTGGAGACACGCGGTGCCCTGTTCTACACGGTGCTGGCGGCGTTGGTGTTCACCTACGTGCTTCTGGCGCTGGTGCGGCGCTCGCGCTTTGGCGCGGCGCTGGCAGGCATCCGTGTGAATGAGCAGCGCATGCGCGCGGCGGGCTTCCATACCTATGCCTACAAGCTGGCGGCCTTTGTGCTGGCGGGTGCGCTTGCCGGGCTGGCTGGCTTCCTGCTGGCCGCGCGCGACGGCGTGGTGAACCCGGAGCTGCTGTCCTGGCACACGTCAGGCGATGTGCTGTTGATGGTCATCCTGGGGGGCATGGGGCATTTGCGCGGTGCAGTGATCGGCGCGGTGGTGTTCACCCTGCTCAAGGAGCTGCTGTCCACGCACGCCGTCATGGGGCCGCTGGCAGACCACTGGCAACTGACCCTGGGCTTGTCCATCATTGTGTTTGTGGCGTTGCTTCCTAAAGGACTTATGGGCATGGTGGAGCGTCTTTCACCGAAAGGTCAGCCATGAATGCCAATGCCTTGCTTTCGGTAGATGGGCTCACGCGCCGTTTCGGCGGTCTGGTGGCGGTCAACGCGGTCACGCTGGATTTGCGGCTTGGCGAGGTGCATGCTGTCATTGGCACCAACGGCGCAGGCAAGTCCACGTTGATCAACATGCTCTCGGGAGAGATCGACGCATCCGAAGGGCGGATCACACTCGACGGCCAGGACATCACGCGGCAGTCGCAGGCGCGGCGTGCGTTGGCGGGCGTGGGCCGTAGCTACCAGCGCACCACCATCTTCCCGGAATTCACGGTCCACGAGAACTGCCGTTTGGCGGCGCAGGCCGCAGCACCTCAGCCGTGGAAGCTCTGGCAGGCTGCTTCAGGCTGCCGACGCAGCAACCAGACGGCCCACGATGCGCTGGAAGCGGCAGGCCTGGGGGCTGACGCGCACCGCACGGCGGGCACGCTGAGCCACGGCGCCAAGCGACAACTCGAAGTGGCGATGTGCATTGCCACGCGCCCTCGCGTGCTCTTGCTTGACGAGCCCCTGGCGGGCATGGGCGCCGAAGAAACGGACCGCATGCTCACGTTGCTGTCGCACCTCAAGCGCAGCCATGCGATCTTGCTGGTCGAGCACGACATGGATGCGGTATTTCGCATCGCCGACCGCATCACCGTGATGGTCAACGGCATGGTTATCGCCACGGGCAACCCCGCTGAAATTCGACAGAACCCAGAAGTGCGCGCAGCCTATCTGGGCGAGAGCTATTGAGATGTGCCGCGATTGCCACCCAAGGAGAGCTTCATGCTGAACGTCATTGGCCTGCACGCGCGTTATGGTGACAGCCACGTGCTACGCGGCGTGGACGCCGAAATCCCCAAGGCCACCTCGGTCGGTTTACTGGGCCGCAACGGCATGGGCAAGACCACGCTGATCCGCACGCTGATGGGCTATGTGCGTCCGCCATCCGGCGAGGTTCGCATGGACGGCCGCCCGGTCACGGGCTGGGTGCCCGAGAAGATGGCTCGTCTGGGCATTGGTTACGTGCCCGAAGGGCGCGGCATTTTCCCCAACCTGAGCGTGCGCGAGAACCTGGTGATGAGCGCGCGCTCTGGCCCCGATGGCAGCCGTGCCTGGACCTTTGACCGCGTGATGGCCACGTTTCCGCGCCTGGCGGAGCGGCTTGGCCATGGTGGGCAGCAGCTCTCTGGCGGCGAGCAGCAGATGCTGTCCATCGGCCGCGCGCTTATGACCAACCCCCGTCTGCTGATTCTTGATGAAGCCACCGAAGGCCTGGCGCCGCTGATCGTGGTGGAGATATGGCGGGTGATTGCCGAGATTCGCGCCACGGGCATCGCCACGTTGATCGTGGACCGCGACTGGCGCAAGGTTCTGGCCCACACCGAGCAGGCCATGGTGATGGAAAAGGGGCAGATCGTGCTGCGGGGCGCATCGGGCGATTTGCTGGCTGATCCGCAGGCGCTGCATGGGCTGCTGAGCGTGTAGCCCGGCGCTGCCCGGGGGCAGAAAAGGGTGAGGCAGTCCGGCCAATCGAAAGCTCCCCGTGGCACCCGCGCCTCCAACCTCATCGCCATCATGGCCCAAAGAAAAAGGACCAGAGGCCCGCAGGCATCTGGTCCTTGTGGCTGAAGGCCGAGGGCGATCAGGCGGCCGCAGCGTCCTTGAGCTTCTTGAGCGAGCGGGTCTTGATCTTCACCGAAGCGGGCTTGGCGGCGAACCAGCGCTCTTCACCGGTGAAGGGGTCCTTGCCAAAGCGCTTCTTCTTGGCGGGCACTTGCTGCAGGCCGATCTTCAGCACGCCGGGCAGCGTGAACTCGCCAGAGCCCTTCTTGTGCACGGAGCCGAGGATGGCGGTCTCCAGCGCAGCCAGCACGGCGCGGGCTGCCTTGGGCTCCACGCCCGATTGCTCGGCCAGGTGGGCGACCAGCGTGGTCTTGTTGAAAGCAGTCTTGATGGGCTTGACCGCTGCAGGCGCGGCAGCGACCTTGGCGGCGGGGGCCTTCTTGGCTGCAGGTGCAGCTGCCTTGACGGCCTTCTTTGCGGGAGCAGCGGTGGTTTTCTTTGCAGTTGCCATGATGATGTTGTGATTCAGTGGTTGGACATTGTCCCCGCCAAAATTTGAAGGGGGCCACTGATTCTAGGCGCGCAAGCGCTGTACACCTGCAAATGGAAGACCCGCACAGGCGCTGCACAGGCCTGTGTTGTCGCAAATGTGCGACGAGATGTGGCGATCTGCGGTGCGTGATGCGACGGTGCAGCGGCTTCAGCGCTGCAGCCGCGCCGCAGGCGCATGGTGGCGATCGCGCCATACTTGTTGGTAGCGCGAGCGCTGCAGCGCCAGCAACTCCACCAGTCCCCAGACAAGCGCACCGCCCAGCGTGCACCACAGCACGGCGCCAGGGCTCAGTCTTGCGACGGAAGCGGCGTGTCTTCATCCAACCATCCGTCGGGGTGTGGCAGGTCCAGACGCAGCCAGTCCTCGTTGAACAGCTCATCCAGCAGCCGTTGCAGTCCGAACAATTTCCAGAGCATGGTGCGCCTCCACTCCATTGATTGAAGGGCCACCTTATCCGGCTCGTGTGACGGTTTTGCGTCAGGGAGGTGACTTGCAACAGCGGCGCCGCAAGGGCTTTCGCGGTGCGGAGTGCGGCGATAAGCTCGCTGCGATGGTGCGGGCAGCGGCGCCCGCCATTTCACGGAAACACATGCTGTTCGAGCTGCAGGCACTGGAAAGCATCATCCAGCAGGGCTCCCCCCATCTCGACGTGCGGGTCGTCCGGCAGGTGCAGGTGCCTGCGGGCCCCAGCTTTCCCATCTATGCCATTGCCTTGGGCAATGCCGCGCCCGATGTGCCGGCAGTGGGCTTCTTTGGTGGCGTGCACGGCCTGGAGCGCATTGGCGCCGAGGTGGTGATGGCCTATCTGCAGAACGTGGTCATGCGCCTGCGCTGGGACGCCACGCTGCACCGGCAGCTGGAGCAACTGCGCCTGGTGTTCATGCCCATCATCAACCCCGGGGGCATGTGGTCGTCCACCCGCGCCAACCCGCAGGGGGTGGATCTGATGCGCAACGCACCGGTGGAAGCCGTGGACCGCGTGCCGCTCTGGGTGGGTGGGCAGCGTGTCAGCTCCGGCTTGCCCTGGTACCGGGGGAGGGTGGGCGCGGCCCTGGAGGCAGAGAGCCAGGCACTGTGCGAGGTGGTCGAAGCCGAGCTGCTGCCGCGTGCGTTCAGCCTGGCGCTGGACTGCCACTCGGGCTTTGGCGTGCGGGACCGGCTGTGGTTTCCGTTTGCCCACACGCGCAAGCCCATCCCGCACCTGGCCGAACTGCATGCGCTGCAGGAGATCTTTCGGCAGGCCCACAGCCACCACCCGTACGTCATCGAGCCGCAGAGCGCGCAGTACCTGGCGCACGGTGACCTGTGGGACCACCTGTACCTGCAGGCCTGCCGCAAGGTGCCGACCCACACCTTCCTGCCGCTCACGCTGGAGATGGGCTCCTGGCTCTGGATCAAGAAGAACCCCCGGCAGCTGCTCTCGCGCTGGGGCATCTTCAACCCGCTGATCGACCACCGCCAGCAGCGCGTGCTGCGCCGACACTTGTCGTTGCTCGATTTTCTGGCGCGCGCCGCCTGCAGCCACGCGCGCTGGGCGCCCGCGCCCGAGCAGCGCGCCCAGCGCCGCGCCGACGCCCTGAGCATCTGGTACTGAACCCATGACGCAACCCTTGGCGATGCACCGCTGGATCTTTTTGCGCGGCCTGACCCGCGAGGCCGCCCACTGGGGCCGCTTTGTGGCGGACTTCGAGCTGGCCCTGCCCGGCAGTGCCGTGACGGCGTTGGACTTGCCGGGCAATGGGCAACGGCACCAACAGCCATCGCCTGCCACCGTGGCGGGCATGGTGGCTGCGTGTCGCGATGAGCTGCTGCGCCGGGGCATGGCGCCGCCCTATGGCCTGCTGGCCATGTCGCTGGGCGCGATGGTGGCCACGGAATGGGCGCGGCAGGCGCCGCACGAGGTGCAGGCCTGCGTGCTGATCAACACCAGCCTGCGGCCCTTCAGCCCGTTCTACCACCGGCTGCGGCCGCGCAACTACGGCGCGCTGCTGGGCCTGGTGCTGCGCCCTGCCACGGCAGAGCAGATAGAGCAGACCGTGCTGCGGCTCACCAGCCGCCGGGCCGCAGAACTGGGTGCCGTGCTGCCGCCGTGGGTGGGCGTGCGCCAGGCGCGGCCGGTGTCCCGCAGCAATGCGCTGCGCCAGTTGATGGCGGCGGCCCGCTACCGGGCGCCGCTGCAGGCGCCCGTGCCGCGCATGCTGCTGCTGGGCAGCCAGAACGA
Source organism: Acidovorax sp. (assembly GCA_036786185.1). GTDB lineage: Bacteria > Pseudomonadota > Gammaproteobacteria > Burkholderiales > Burkholderiaceae_C > Acidovorax. Next base: position 19,742 of record DAIQRN010000007.1, read on the forward strand.
TGGATTGGTGAGCGGTCAGTGCTCGCAAGCCATCGCCCAGGCCTGGCAGGTGCCGCTGGCGCTGCACCCCAGCGCGGGGCATGACCTGCCGCTGGACGACGGGCCGTGGGTGCTGGCGCAAATACGGCGCTGGCTGGCCCAGGAGGGCGCGGGCGGCGCTACTGCTTGAAGACCACCGCCTCCAGCGCCATGGCACGGATGGTTTCTGCGGCGGCGTCGGCTTGCGCGCGACTGGCGTAAGGGCCTACGCGCACGCGGATGCGGCGACCCTTGGCGTTGTCCAGCGCCTGGCGGAAAGCGGGCAGCCCTTCGTTGAGCAGCCGCGCCTGCGCCTTGCGCGCATTGGCTTCGTTGGCAAACAGGCCCACGTTGATGTAGTAGCCGGGCGCCTGGCCCACGGTGGGTAGGGCGGCACTGGCACCTTCCGAGGCCGTTGCGGGGGGGGGCGCAGCCGCAGTTGCTGGCTTTTGGGCCGCCGGTGGCGTGCGGGGCTTGCGCTCGGGTGCGGCTGCAGGTTTGCGGGCGGGGGGCTCGGCCTGGGCCTTTGGG
>DAIQRN010000166.1:0-5893 GCA_036786185.1 Acidovorax sp.
TTGCTGGGGTTGGTCTTGGCGGTTTCTTCCCATTCCTTGACCTTGTTGTCGGCCAGCAGGAAGGCGTTGGTGCTGTCGCCATAGCGGCGGTCCATGCGCAGCAGCTCGCCGCGCTCCATGTTGTACAGCAGCGCTGTTTTTTCTTCTTCGGTCTTGGCCGTGCTTTCCAGCTGGGCAATGGCGGCAGGAATGCCGCCGCTGCGCCCGGCGTTCTGCATGTCAGTGGCCAGCTTGTCGTGGCTCTGCATGGTGGCGCAGCCCGTGAGGGCGGCGCTCAGGGCCAGCGCCCACAGCAGGCGTGGGCGCACGGGGGACATTCGGGTGATCATGGATGCTCCTTGCAATTTGGTCGGTTGCGCACCAGAAAAACCCCGGCCTTGCCCTCGCGCACCCTGGCCACGCACCACGGACGCGCGGCGGTGCGCGCGCGCCGTGGGTGCCATGGCAGCGGTCTGCGAAGCGGAAAAACCGGACAAGAAAGCGACTGGCAGCACTTGCTGCCCCTCCCGGCGCGTTGGCGTGCTGTTTGCGGCTCCCTCTGGCTGTGAATTTCTTGGTTGTTTTGTATGGGGTTGTAGCCAGGACGCAATGTAACAAAAGCCGGTCTCTTTTCTGTTACCGACTTCCCCCAATGCCATCGAGCAAACTTGCGCCATATCAACCCTCCAAAGAGCCGTGCTGGCCTAGTGGGTTGAGCGGCATGCGGTACAGCCACACGACACGCCCGCCCGGCGCGCGCAGTTGCGCGCTGGGCAGCACGCCGGGCAGGGCGAATTCCAGGCTCACCAGCCAGGTGCCCGGGGCCAGTTCGGCCTGGGCCTTGGCGGCGGCGCGGGCCATGCTTTCGGGACGCTGGAACAGATAGACCATGCGGTAGGGGCTCCAGTCCTCGGCCCACATGTCGGCGCGGCGCACATAGGCCCAGGGGCAGCGCAGCGCGCACAGCAAGCGCAGCGGCCAGCTCCATTCCAACCCTTCCAGCTGCGCGGCAGGATACGCATGGCGCAAGGCCTTGAGGCCGTCACCCAGGCCGCTGCCCGCGTCCAGAATGCGCGCGCCCAGCGGCAGCGGCGCCTGCGAGGGCAGCCCCTTCAGCGCGTGGTAGGGCGTAGGAAACAGCGGTGCATCGCGCCAGGCATTGAGCGGATACACCAGGAGCAGCAGCGCCAGCGGCACCAGCCAGGCCCAGGTGGGCAGGCCGGTGGCGCCCAGCAGCGCCAGCGACAGCGGAAAGCCCGCCGCAATCAGCCCGCGCCGCCACCAGCTGCCCCCCCACAGGCTGGCGGCCGTGCCCAACAGGCAGGCTGCCACCAGGGCCGCCACGGGCGGCACGGCGGCGCGCTGCAGCGCCACAAAAATCAGCCACGCGCAGGCCCACGCGATCAACGCGGGCAGAGGCCAGGGCATGCGCAGGGCCAACATGGCAAGTGTCTTAGCGGCCGCACAGGCCGACGGCCAGGCACGCGGGGTTGAAGACAGGGCGCAAAAAGATCATGGTGGTCTGCTCAAAAAGGGCCTGGATCACCCGGCAAACCATCGTGGACCGCCGCACGGCGTTGGCAGTAACGCTGCGCGGCAGAGGCCTTGCGGTCAACCCGGGTGTGTTGAACGCTGCGCAGTGTAGGCCCGGCACTGACGCATTTTGCCAGCGCAATTTACCGCTGGAAACTCCTTGTGTGCGCTATTTCACGCATCCCGGGGGCGAGCCCGGCCCGGCTAGCCGCGCAGGCGGTCGATCAGGCCGTTCAGGGCCTCCAGCGAGCCGAACTGGATCGCCAGTTCGCCCATGTCTTCCACGCGGCCGTGGCGCTTGATGCGCTTTTTGACGCGCACCTCGACCTCGGCCATGAGCAGGTCCGACAGCTCTTCTTCCACGCGCTTCAAGTCACGCGACTTTTCCTTCTGGGGCTTTTGCGGCACCAGGCTGAACTCGGCACCGATCTTCTTGACCAGGGCCTCGGCCTCGCGCACCGACAGCTTCTTGGCCGCGATCTGGTTGCCGGCCGTGATCTGTGCGGCTCGGTCCAGCGACAGCAGTGCGCGCGCATGGCCCATGTCGATGTCGCCCGCCATCAGCATGGTCTGCACGGGCTCGGCCAGGTTCAACAGGCGCAGCAGGTTGCTGGCGGCGCTGCGCGAGCGGCCCACGGCCTGGGCAGCCAGCTCGTGCGTAAGGCCAAACTCGCGGATCAGCCGCTGCAGGCCCTGGGCCTCTTCCAGCGGGTTCAGGTCTTCGCGCTGGATGTTCTCGATGAGCGCCATGGCGGCGGCGGCCTCGTTGGGCACGTCGCGCACCAGCACAGGCACCTGGTCCAGCCCCGCCAGCCGCGAGGCCCGGAAACGCCGCTCGCCCGCGATGATTTCGTACTTGCCCGCATGCTCGCCATCGGCCAGGCGCCGCACCAGGATGGGCTGCATGATGCCCTGGGCCTTGATGGATTCGGCCAGCTCGTACAGCGCGCCCTCATCCATGCGCGTGCGCGGCTGGTACACGCCAGGCACCAGCTGGTCCAGCGCCAGCGTGCTGGGCAGGCCGGCCTCGGTGGCCTGGGCCTGCTCCACCTTGTCTGCGACCTTGGGGCCGAGCAGTGCTTCGAGGCCGCGGCCCAGGCCCTTGGGTTTTTTGGTGACCATGTCGTCGTTCTCAATCGTTCAAAAGAGTGTGCAGCAGTGCGTGGCCTTCGGTCCAGTCACCCAGATCTGACTCGGCATTGATGTGCCCGCATTCGCCGTAGTCGATGAAGCGGGCGCCCCAGGCCTGGGCCAAGCTCTGCGCGCGCTCCAGGCTGCAATAGGGATCGTTGCTGCTGCCCACCAACACGGCCGGAAACGGCAGGGGCTGGCGCGCAATGGGCGCCCAGCCCGGAATCATCTCGGCCAGGTCGGTGCGCTCCACATCGCCCGGAGCCACCAGCAGCGCGCCGCGCACCTTGTGCGCATGGCGCGTGTGCGCCGCCCACCAGGCGGTAAGGATGCAGCCCAGGCTGTGCGCGGCCAGCACCACGGGGCCGCCGGCATCGGCCACGGTTTCTTCCAGCCGCGCCGACCAGTCGCCGCGCAGTGGGTGCATCCAGTCATGCTGCTCGACGCGGTGGTAGCCGTGGCGGACCTCCCACTCGGTTTGCCAGTGGCCAGGCCCGGAGTTCTGCCAACCGGGCAGCAGCAGAATATTGGAAATCTTCATTTGCTATAAATATAATAGCTATTAGCGCTTATATATCAAGCGCTAGAGACCATTTTTGTCATGGATGCGGCAGCGGCAGGCATGCTGCGCACCCGCTCAACCATTTCCTGCGCAAACTCAACAAAGGCCTGGCTGCCCTTGGCCGCCGGGTCAAACACCACACCGGGCAGGCCATAGCTGGGCGCCTCGGCCAGGCGCACGTTGCGCGGGATCACGCTGTTGAACACCTTGTCGCCAAAATGGCCCTTGAGCTGGTCGCTCACCTGCTGCTGCAGCGTGATGCGCGGGTCGAACATCACGCGCAGCAGGCCGATGATTTGCAGGTCGGCGTTGAGGTTGGCGTGCACCTGCTTGATGGTGTTGACCAGGTCGGTCAGGCCTTCGAGTGCGAAGTATTCGCACTGCATGGGCACGATGACACCGTGGGCGCTGCACAGGCCGTTGAGGGTGAGCATGGACAGGGACGGCGGGCAGTCGATGAGCACGAAGTCGTAGTCGCCGTCCACCTCGGCCAGCGCGGTTTTGAGGCGCTTGTCGCGGTTGTCCAGCGCGACCAGCTCCACCTCGGCGCCGGCCAGTTCGCGGTTGGCCCCCAGCACCCAGTAGCCGCATTTGTCCGACAGCACCGCAGCCTCCTTGACCGAGGCGGATTCAAGCAGTACGTCGTACACCGAGAGCTCCAGACTGCGCTTGTCCACGCCCGAGCCCATGGTGGCGTTGCCCTGGGGGTCCAGATCGACCATCAGCACGCGTTGGCCGATCTTGGCCAGCCCGGCGGCCAGGTTGACGGTGGTGGTGGTCTTGCCGACCCCGCCCTTCTGGTTGGCAACGCAAAAAATCTTGGCCATGTGTGCAGCAGGTTAGTTGGAGATGGCCAGCTTGATGCCAAAGCCGACAAGAAAGACGCCCGCCACTTTTTCCAGCGCGCGGCCCATGCGGGGGTTGGCGCGCATGCGCTCGGCCAGAAAGTGCGTGAGCAGCGTGGCGACCAGGCCATAGACAAAGGTCAGCGCCGCCACGGTGGCCGCCATCACGCCAAAGGTGAGCAAGCCCTGGTGGCGCGCCGGATCGACAAACAGCGGAAAGAAAGCCATGTAGAAAACGATGGCCTTGGGGTTGAGCAAGGTGATCAGCCCGGCCTGCTTGAAGTAGTGGCGCGGCTGAATATTGAGAATAGGTTGGGCGCCGGGCTTGGCCGTGAGCATCTTGATGCCCAGCCAGGCCAGGTAGGCCGCGCCCAGCCACTGCACGGCATGGAAGGCCGCCGGGTAGGTGGCCAGCAGCGCGGCCACGCCCGCCACGGCCGCCCACATCAGCACTTGGTCGCCCGCAATCACCCCCAACGTGGCGGCCAGGCCGCCGCGCACGCCGCCCTTGCTGGTGGAAGTGATGAGCGCCAGATTGCCCGGCCCCGGGATGAGCAGGAACAACACAATGGCGGCGACAAAGGCGCCGTAGTCTGCGATGCCGAACATGGTTTCTCCCGGTGGGCTGGGCTGGTGGGTGCAGTCAACTGCACCCGTGGCAAGTGGTCGAGTTTACGCGAGCGGTCGCATCCAGACGATGCAGCGCTCGGCGTCCAGGCCGGGCACGGTGAGTGGTTCCACGTGAAACACCTGCACATCGGGCGGGAGGGCCGCCACCTCATCGTCGGGGCGCTTGCCCTTCATGGCCAGCCAGACGCCATGCGGCGCGGCCAGCGCGGCGCGCGACCACACCACAAAGTCGGGCAACGAGGCAAAGGCGCGGCAGCTGATGATGTCAAAGGGCGTGGTCAGCGTCTCCACCCGCGCATGCAGGCCGTGCAGGTTGCGCAGCTTAAGGGCTACCGCCGCCTGCTGGATGAAGGCGGCCTTCTTGCCCACTGTATCGACACAGCTCACATCCACGTCCGGGCAGCAGATGGCAAACACCACGCCGGGCAGCCCGCCGCCCGAGCCCACGTCCAGCAGGCGCACGCCCTGCCCCAGCGTGGCCACCTGCCTGCGCAGCGGCGCCACGGCGGCCAGGCTGTCCAGCAGGTGGTGCGTCAGCATCTCCTGCGGGTCGCGTACGGCGGTCAGGTTATAGACCTTGTTCCACTTTTGCAGCAGCGCCAGAAACTCCAGCAACTTGTCAATCTGCGCATCCGCTAGCTCCAGGCCCAGCGCCTGGGCGCCGCTTTGCAGGGCGCTCTTCATGCCGCCGCCTTGTGGCTGGCGCCGGGTGCGGGGGCCAGCTCCTTGAAACCGCCCTTCTTCAAATGCACCATCAGCAGCGAGATGGTGGCCGGGGTAATGCCCGTGATGCGCGAGGCATGGCCCAGGGTCTCGGGCCGGTGGCGGCTGAGCATCTGGCGCGCCTCGATGCTCAGGGCCGTGACCTGCATGTAGTCCAGGTCGGGCGGCAGGCGCAGCTTTTCAAAGTGTGCGGCGCGTTCCACCTCGTCCTTCTGGCGGTTGATGTAGCCCGCGTACTTGGCGGCGATCTCCACCTGCTCCAGTACAGGGTCGCTCAGGGTTTCACGTGAAACATCGGCGGTTGCGTACTTGCCGCCGTCCATCGACATCAAGTTGGCATAGCTCACATCAGGACGGCGCAGCAGCTCGAACAGGTTGTACTCGTGCTCGATGCTCTTGCCCAGCACCCGCTCCGACTCGGCCGCAGGCAGGTTGCGGGGGTTCACCCAAGTGGCTTTCAGCCGCTCTGTTTCACGTGAAACCGCATCAC
>DAIQRN010000167.1:0-5888 GCA_036786185.1 Acidovorax sp.
AAGGGCCGTAGGTGGCTACCTGACAAAACCTAACTTTAGCGAGCAGCGCTGCGCGGCGGAAACCGACTTCAACGACCTGCACCAGTACCATGGGTTGGAGGCCGTGCGTGCATGTATTGATAAAGCCGTGCAGGTATCCACGGAGGTATCCACCGAAACCGACTGGCCAGCCCCCGTGCCCCTGCCCAGCGGCCTGCCACCCGTGGCACCCTTTGATGCAGAGCTGCTGCCCGAGGCCCTACGCGGCTGGGTGGCAGACATTGCAGACCGTATGCAGTGCCCGCCCGACTTCACGGCGGTGGGCGCGCTAGTGGCTCTGTCCAGCCTGATCGGTGCGCGTGCGGTGGTCAAACCCAAGGCCCGCGACGATTGGGCAGTGACGCCCAACCTGTGGGGCGCCATCGTGGGCCGCCCAGGCGTGATGAAGTCGCCCGCACTGAGCGAGGTATTGAAGCCCCTGCAGCGCCTTGAAAAAACAGAACGGGAACAATGGCAGGCAGCGCACGAAGCCTGGCAACTCGATTGCAAGGTGGCCGAGCTGGCCGCCAAGGCCACCGAGAAGCAGGCCGCAGCCCAAGCCGCCAAAGACCCTGCCAAAGCGCGGGCGCTGCTGCAGCCAGCGGACAACATGACACCAGAGCCCACCATGCGGCGCTATGTGGTCAACGATGCCACGGTGGAGAAACTGGCCGAGCTGCTGACGGTGAACCAATGGGGCACGCTGGTCTATCGTGATGAGATTCACGGCCTGCTGTGCAGCATGGACAAGCAAGGGCAAGAAGGCGCACGCGGCTTTTACCTGACGGGCTACGACGGCAACCAGGGCCATGCCGTGGACCGCATCGGGCGCGGTGAATCGTTTGTGCCCCGCGTGTGTCTGGCAATGCTGGGCGGCATCCAGCCCGGCAAAGTGCAAAGCTATGTGCGCGACGCCGTGGCAGGTGGTGCGGGTGATGATGGCCTGCTGCAGCGCTTCGGGCTCACCGTGTGGCCCGATGTGAACCGCGAATTTACCTATGTGGATCGGTGGCCCGACACCCCCGCAAAACAGGCTGCATGGGCGGTGTTTGAGCGCCTGAATCAACTGCAGCCAGCCACCGATAGCGACGCGCAGGAATGGCGCTTCAACCCTGAAGCACAGGCGCTGTTTGAGGAATGGCTGATCCCGTTTGAGACGGAACTGCGCGGGGAAGAACTGCACCCGGCCCTGGTGTCGCACCTTGCCAAGTACCGCAAGCTGATCCCGGCGTTGGCACTGATCTTTGCCCTGGTGGACACACCGGACAGTGGTCACTTGATCCATGCACAGGAGATTGGTCGGGCGCTGGCATGGGGTGACTACCTGCGCACCCATGCCGAGCGCTTGTATGCCGCAGCGGTGATGCCGGAAACCAGTGCAGCCAAGCAACTGCTGGACAAGATCAAGGCGGGCAAGCTGGCCGACAGCGATGGCGTCTTGCTGGATGCCTTCACCCCTCGCCAAATCGCGGTCAAGCACTGGACAGGGCTGGGCACACCCGAAGCGGTGCGCAAAGCTGCCAATCTGTTGACCGACTACGGTTGGTTGGAGCGTGAAGCCACGCCCAGCAGTGCGGCGGGAGGCCGCCCCAGCGAGCGCTACGTGCTGCACCCCATGCTGGTGAAAGGGGGTCAGTGATGAAGTGGCTGCAGCGACTAAAAGCCGCGGCAAAGGCGCGCACTGACGCTACGAAACCTACAGAACCCGGTTTCGTAGGTTTTGTAGCGTGCCCCGATGGGCCTTCTGAAAACTTCATAGCCCCAGAGCAGCCACCGGCCAACGAAGCCACTTCAGATCCTGACCGCTGGTGCTGGCCGCATGACACTGCGATGAACACGGCGGAGATTGACGCCTTCACGGCGCGGTTGGCACGATTCACCGATAAGGGGCTGACCTTGAATGACGCCGAGGCGCTGGCCGACAAGCTGCTCCAGCGCGACCGAGAAATGGACGACCGACGCATCTGCATGGAGTGCGTCCACTTGCAAGACGCCGGGCGCTGGCGTTGCCGCAACACCGTGATGGCAGGCATCAGCCTGCACACGGCGGATACGCAGCTGCCGAGCAGCCTGACACACCAGCTGCAGCGCTGTGCTGGCTTCATCAACTTTTACACCCAAGACAATACCCCATGAGCAAGCCCGCCAAGAAACCCGAAGCGCCAGAGAGCGTCCCTCCCACACCGCGCTTGAATCGCAAAACGGTGCCCTGCGTTAACGGTGCAACGTCGGAGGAGACCGCTCTGAACTTCGCCAACCTGATGATCTCCCCCGAAATGGGGAGTTTCCGGGTGATCACCAATCGCGAGCGCCGCGAGTTGATCGACCAACTGGATACGCCCGCGTTGATCGAGGCGCTGCGCCAGCAGACGCAGGCGGTGCACAAGGGTGACCTGCGAGCGGCAGAGGCTATGTTGATGAACCAGGCGACAGCCCTGCAATCTCTGTTCGTGAAATTGACCGAGACCGGCTTGCAAGCAGACTTGCTGCGCCAGCAGGAAACGGCTCTGCGCCTGGCACTCAAGGCCCAAAGCCAATGCCGCGCTACCCTCGAAACGCTAGCCAACATCAAGAACCCGCCTGTCGTCTATGCCAAGCAGGCCAACGTGACCACGGGCCCGCAGCAGATCAACAATGGCTCCCAGACCGCCCCCACGGGCACGCCGGAAAAAGTTTTTGAAGAAAACAAACTGAAGGAGCTGAGCCATGAAAAGCAGCAATGGCTGGACGCCGGAGCGCCGAGCGCAGCAGGCGGCACGCATCAGAGAGCAAAAGCCCTGGCTGCAGTCCACCGGCCCAAAAAGCGCAGCCGGTAAAGCCACAGTTTCGCGCAACGCTTTCAAGGGGGGCTACTGGCGGGAGCTGCGTGACATCACTCGCCGTCTGAACAAGGGGCTGCAGGAACAACAGCGGTTGCTTGAACAGTTCTAGATTGGTGCGCAGGGCTCCAAACGGCATTTGAAGGCGCTACATCATGTAACCTTCACCACCATCGAATGCCATCGCATTCCACTGGACCCCTCTGCCCATGTTTGAGCAAACCTTCAAGAATATCGACGACATCCTGCACAAAGATGCAGGCTGCACCAGCGAACTGGACTACACCGAGCAATCCTCCTGGCTGCTGTTTCTGAAGTACCTCGACGCGCTGGAGGCCGACAAGGCCACCGAGGCGGCGCTGGAGGGAAAGACCTACAGCTTCATCCTGGATGCACCCTACCGCTGGGAGGCATGGGCCGCGCCCAAAACGGCTGACGGCCGGCTAGACCACAACGCCGCAATGACGGGCGATGACCTGCGCGATTTCGTCAACGGCAGGCTGTTCCCCTACCTGGCAGGCTTCAAGCAGCGCGCCAGCGGGCCCAACACCATCGAATACAAGATCGGCGAGGTGTTTGGTGAGATCAAGAACAAGATCCAAAGCGGCTACAACCTGCGCGACGTGATCGACCTGGTGGATTACCTACGCTTTGGTTCGCAAACGGAAAAGCACGAGCTGTCGCACCTGTACGAAGCCAAGATCAAGAACATGGGCAACGCCGGGCGCAACGGCGGCGAGTACTACACGCCGCGCCCGCTGATCCGCGCCATGGTCAAGGTGCTCAAGCCCCAGGTGGGTGAGCGCATCTACGACGGCGCGGCGGGGTCGGCTGGCTTCTTGTGCGAAGCCTTCGATTACATGAGCGCCTTGCCCGGCCTGAGCACCGACGACCTCAAGACGCTACAAACGCGCACCTTCTACGGCAAAGAGAAGAAAAGCCTAGCCTATGTGATTGCGATCATGAACATGATCCTGCACGGCATCGAGGCCCCGAACATCGTCCACACCAACACGCTGGCCGAGAACCTTGCAGACATTCAGGAGAAAGACCGCTACGACGTGATCCTGGCCAACCCGCCCTTTGGCGGCAAGGAACGCAAGGAGGTCCAGCAGAACTTCCCGATCAAGACCGGCGAGACGGCCTTCCTGTTCTTGCAGCACTTCATCAAGTCGCTGAAGGCGGGTGGCCGTGCAGCCATCGTCATCAAGAACACCTTTCTGAGCAACACCGACAACGCCAGCGTCAGCATCCGCAAGCTGCTGCTGGAGAGCTGCAACCTGCACACCGTGCTGGACTGCCCCGGTGGCACCTTCCAGGGCGCTGGCGTCAAAACCGTGGTGCTCTTTTTCGAGAAGGGCGCGCCCACGCGCAAGGTCTGGTACTACCAGCTGGACCCCGGCCGCAGCCTGGGCAAGACCAACCCGCTGAACGACGCGGACCTGGCCGAGTTTGTGGCGCTGCAAGCCACCGCCGCCACATCGCCTAAGAGCTGGAGCGTGGACGTGGCCGGCCTGGACGCGGGCACTTGGGACATGTCGGTGAAGAACCCGGACGGCGGCGAGGTGGTGGCGCTGCGCACGCCCGCAGAGATCCTGGATGAAATTGCGGCGCTGGATGCCGAAAGCGCCGAAGTGCTGGGGACCATCCGAGAGTTGCTGCGGGCCTGTCCGAATTTCCGTGTGTGAGGCTCATTGAACCTTCACCGAATTCGTGAAGCTGGTTGATTATCTTACGTGCTGGATTTCGTAAACCGGTCTTCGTAGAGGATCGCGAATTGGTTCATTGCTGATTTCCAGTTATTGGCCGCTCGCCCCCAGTCCTCGGTGATGTTGCGCAGTGCCAGCCAGATCAGCTTGGTGGCCGCGTCGTCGCTGGGGAAGTGCCCTCTGGTCTTGATGATCTTGCGCAGCCTCGCATTCACGCTCTCTATCGCGTTGGTCGTGTAAATCACGCGCCTCACCTCGGGCGGGAAAGCGAAGAACGGAATGACCTTGTCCCAGGCCCTGCGCCAGGCGCTGACGACCGTCGGGAATTTTTGGCCCCATGGACCGGCCTCAAACGCGAGCAGTTCGGCCTCGGCCGCTTCGGCGCTCACCGCCGTGTAGATCGGCTTGATGGCCGCAGCCAGCGCCTTGCGGTCCTTCCAGCTGGCGAAATCCAGGCTGTTGCGGATCAGGTGCACGATGCAGGTCTGCAGCGTCGTGGCCGGGAACACCGTTCCCAGCGCCTCTGGCATGCCTTTGAGCCCGTCGGTGACGGCGATCAGGATGTCATGGACCCCACGCGTCTTCAGGTCGTTGAAGACCTTCATCCAAAACTTGGCGCCTTCGGTGTTCTCGATCCAGATCCCAAGAATGTCGCGGCTGCCGTCAGGCAGCACGCCCAGCGCCAGATACACGGCCTTGGAGCGCACGACAGCGTCCTCGCGAATCTTGACCCGCAGCGCGTCAAAGAACACGACCGGGTACATCGACTCCAGTGGACGCGTCTGCCAGGCTGTGACTTCGCTCATTACGGCGTCGGTGACGCTGCTGATCAAGTCGGGCGAGACGTTCACCGAGTACATCTCGGCGAGGAAACCCTGGATCTCGCGCACCGTCATGCCGCGCGCGTACATGGCGATGATCTTGTCGTCAAAGCCCGTAAAGCGGCGCTCATGCTTGCCGATGAGTTGGGGCTCGAATGTGCCCTCGCGATCCCGGGGGATGTCGATACGCAGGGCACCTGCGTCGGTCAGCACGGTCTTGGCGCTCTTGCCGTTGCGGTGATTGGCTGCGACCCCTTCGGGCTTGGCCTGACCCGGCGCGTAGCCCAGGTGGTGGCTCATCTCGGCACCCAGCGCGCGTTCAAGAACCGACTTCTTGAACTGCTGAAAGATGCCTTCAAGCTCGGCCGGCGTCACCGGTCCGGGAATGAGCTGCTCAAGCAGCTCGGCTGAGAATTGCGGCTGCGCCGCCCTGTCCGCTACTGCGGCGGTCTTCGTCTTGCGTGGCATTCATGCTCCTTGTTGACATGCTATGCCTCACACACAAAGTTTCTGACAGGCTC
>DAIQRN010000168.1:0-5866 GCA_036786185.1 Acidovorax sp.
CGAGCAACCTGCACAAGCTGGCGCGGCGGCTGGGTTTGAAGGAATAGCTATTAAAAAATGAGCTGTCAGCGCATGCTGGATAAGCGCTGGAGGCTGATTTTGCTTAAATTCAGCCCGCCACCGGCGCATGCTCACGCATCAGCGCCACCACCCAGTCCATGAACACCCGCGCCTTGGCGCTCACGTGCCGGTTGGGCGGGTAGGCCAGGTACAGCGGCATGGGGTCCAGCGTCCAGTCCTCGAACAAGCGCACCAGCTCACCGCTGGCCTCATGGGGCCGGGCCATGTATTCGGGCAACCAAAGCACGCCCAGACCCGCGAGGCCAGCGGCCAGGTAGGCGTTGCCGTCGTCCACCGCGCACACGTAGCGGCCCTGCACATGGAGGCTCTCGCCGCCCCGGCGCATGGCGTAGGGCACGGGCCGGCCTGTGCGCTCCCACAAGAATCCCACGGTGCGGTGGTGGCTGTCCTCCAGCGCCCGGGGGTGCTCCGGCGTGCCCGCGTGCTGCAGGTAGCCGGGGGCGGCAAACACGCGCAGCCGCAGCGCGCCCACCTGGCGCGCGACCAGGGACGGGTCGGTGATGGCGCCGCCGCGCACCACGCAGTCCACGCTGTCGCCCACCATGTCCACCCGGCGGTCGCTCACGCCCATGTCCAGCTGGATGTCGGGATACCGCGCATGGAACGCGGGCAGCGCGGGGATGAGCAGCAGCCGCGCCAGCGGGCTGGGCACATCCACCCGCAGGCGGCCCCGGGGCGCGGCGACCGCGGCGGAGAGGCTGGTCTCGGCGTCGTCCAGGTCGGCCAGCAGGCGCGCCACGCGCTCGTAGTAGGCCAGGCCGTCGGCCGTGGCCTGCACCCTGCGCGTGGTGCGGTGCAGCAGCTTCACGCGCAGCCTTGCTTCGAGCTGCTGCACGAGCTGGGTGACGGTGGTGCGGCTCATGTGCAGCGTCTGGGCGGCCTTGGTGAAGCTGCCCGCCTCCACCACGCGCGCGAAGGCCTGCATTGCGTCGAATCGGTCCATGGACGGGGGCTCCGGTTGATTGTTTGGATTTTAGGAACAGTGGTGCACAAAGCTGCCTGTTTATCGGCCCGGCGCGGGCTTCTACAGTGCCTGCATCGTCATTCATTCACGGAGTTTTTCATGGCCCAACGCGATGTTGTCTTTCCTGCCGGGCGGCAGGCGCTGTACGAGCGCAACCGCTATTCACCCGCCGTGCGGTCCAACGGCTTTCTGTTCGTCTCCGGCCAGGTGGGCAGCCGCGAGGACGGCTCGCCCGAGCCGGACCTGGCGGCCCAGGCGCGGCTGGCCTTCCAGAATCTCAACGCGGTGCTGCAGGCCGCGGGCTGCAGCTTCGACGACGTGGTGGACGTGACGATGTTCGTCGTCAACCCCGAGGCGAACTTCGAGGCCATCTGGAGCGTCGTGCCCGAGTTCTGGGGCGATGCGCCCCACCCCACGCTCACGGGCATCGGCGTGACGTGGCTGTATGGCTTTCAGTTCGAGATCAAGGTCATTGCGAAGCTGCCGGACCAGCAATCAGATTAAAAAAGGCCTCCAGCGCTTATCCACCAAGCGCTGACAGCTCTCTTTTTTATAGTTCTCTTTCCAACGTGCCCACATAGGCCTGCACGGCCTGCCGCAGCCGCCCGCGCAGCCCCTGCGCATCCACCTGCGGCCCCAGCGCCAGCAGCGACTGCGAGACCCAGCCGTAGCACATGGCGTGCAGCATGCGCGCCGCGCCGGGGGCGTCGGCGGGCACGTCGACCGCAGCTTGCAGCGCGGCCTGCCACATGGCCACATGCGCTTCGTAGTGCTTGCGAAAGGCCTGCACGCCCGACACCTGGCGCTCCACCAGGAACAGCGCGGCCCAGTCGGCGGCGGCGTTCAGGGTGCCGTCCACCTGGCTGTCCAGCAGCGCGTCCACCACCTGTGCCAGCGGCTGGCCGCGCGCGGCGTCGATGGCGGCGTGGCCCGCCGCGGCCAGGGCCAGCACGCGGGCGTGGATGCACACGGCGGCCAGGGCGCGCATGTTGCCAAAGTAATCGTAGAAGGTGCCCACGCCCACCCCGGCCACGGCGGCCACCTCGCGGATGGTGGTTTTCTCCCAGCCGCGCTCGCGCAGAACCCGAACAAAGGCGTCCTGCAGCGCCTGGGCGCTGGCCTGCGCGGGCGGCGGCGCAGCGCGGGGCGCGTTTCGGGCGGGGTGGGAATCCGAACACCTTGCGAGGCCATTTTTCCTAGACTTTCCCTGGACAGTTTCAGGAGACACACACCATGACGCACGCCATCTTCAACCAGGTCGATGAACTGACCGACGTGAACCTGCTCACCGCCGACCCTGCGCTCGCCGAGGCCTTGCAGCGCGCCGGCGCCAGCTGGGCCCTGCCCGCTGGGCAGCTACGGCGCCACCCTGGGCGCCGCCGACACCTGGCGCCTGGCCGAGGAAGCCAACCGCCACACGCCCGCCCTGCACAGCTTTGACGCCCGAGGGCGGCGCGTGGACGCGGTGGAGTTCCACCCCAGCTGGCACGCGCTCATGCAACTCTATCGCGGCCAGGGCCTCATCGCCCAGCCGTTCACCGAAACCCGCCCTGGCCGCTGGGCCGCGTGGGCGGCGGGCTTTTACCTGCACGGCCAGGTGGAGCAGGGCACGCTGTGCCCCGCCACCATGACCACGGCCGCCATCCCCGTGCTGCAGCGCGAGCCGGGCCTGTGGGCACAGCTGCAGGGCCAGCTCTACAGCAACGCCTACGACGCGCGTGACCTGCCGCTGGCGCAAAAGCAGTCGATCTGGCTGGGCATGGGCATGACGGAGAAGCAGGGCGGATCGGACGTGCGCGCCAACACCACCGTGGCCACGCCCGTCGGCGCGGGCGGGCGCGGCGGCGAATACCTGCTGCGCGGGCACAAGTGGTTCTTCTCCGCGCCCATGTGCGACGCGCATCTGGTGGTGGCCCGCACCGGCGAGGGCGGGCCGTTCGCCTGTTTCTTCGTGCCCCGCTGGCGGCCCGACGGCAGCAAGAACGCGGTGAACGTGCAGCGCCTGAAAGAGAAAGTGGGCAACCGCAGCAATTCGAGCAGCGAGGTCGAGTTCCACGACGCCTGGGGCATCCTGATGGGCGAGGAAGGGCGCGGCATCCCGACCATCATCGAGATGGCCACCTACACGCGCCTGAACTGCGTGCTGGGCAGCGCCGCCATCCTGCGCCAGGCGGTGGTGCAGGCCATCGCCTACGCCCGCCAACGCGAGGCCTTTGGCAAGCGCCTGGCCGAGCAGCCGCTGATGCGCGCCGTGCTGGCCGATCTGGCACTGGAGAGCGAAGCCGCCACCGTGCTCGCCATGCGCCTGGCCCAGGCCTTCGAGCACGACCTGGACCTGGGCGACAGCTCCGCCGAGCGCGCCTGGAAGCGCGTGATGACGCCCGCCGCCAAGTTCTGGGTCTGCAAGCGCGGCGTGGAGCTGACGGGCGAGACCATGGAGGTGCTGGGCGGCAACGGCTATGTGGACACCAGCGTGGTGGGCCGCCTGTTCCGCGAGGCGCCGGTCAACTCGATCTGGGAGGGCTCGGGCAACGTGATGTGCCTGGACGTGCTGCGCGCCTTTGCCCGCGAGCCCGAAGCCGTGCAGGCCCTGCTGGCCGAGCTGGCCCCTGCCGCGCAGGGCGAGCCACGCATCGCCGCCGCGCTGCGCGAGCTGCAAACCCTGTTCGCCAGCCCGCCCTCGGAACTGGAAGCCCTGGGCCGCCTGCTGGTGCAGCGCCTGGTGCTGGTGGCCCAGGCCTGCCTGCTGCGCCAGCACGCCCCGGCGGCGGTGGCCGATGCCTTCATCGCCACGCGGCTGGGCGACGCGGGCGCGGGCCGCGTGGTGGGCGCCATCGATGCGCGCGGCATGGACGTGGGCACCATCCTGGCGCGGGCGCTGCCCGCTTGATTTCAAGCCAAATTGACCTCTAGCGCTTATCCATCAAGCGCTAGCAGCTATCAATTTAGTAGCTTACAGGCTGGGCGCACAATGGCGCCCATGCTCAGCCTTTCCGACATTCACGACGCCGCCGCCCGCCTGCAGGGCCAGGTGCTGGACACGCCCTGCGTGGAATCCAAGACGCTCTCGCAGATCGTGGGCGCGCAGGTGTTCTTGAAGTTCGAGAACCTGCAGTTCACCGCCTCGTTCAAGGAGCGCGGGGCCTGCAACCGGCTTGCGCTGCTGACCGGCGCGGAGCGCGCGCACGGCGTGGTGGCCATGAGCGCGGGCAACCACGCCCAGGGCGTGGCCTACCACGCGCAGCGCCTGGGCGTGCGGGCCGTCATCGTCATGCCGCGCTTCACGCCCGGCGTGAAGGTGGAGCGCACGCGCGGCTTTGGCGCCGAGGTGGTGCTGCACGGCGACACGCTGGAGGAGGCCCGCCAGCACGCCTATGCGCTGGCCGGGCAGCAGGGCCTGACCTTTGTGCACCCCTATGACGACGAGGCCATTGCCGCGGGCCAGGGCACGGTGGCGCTGGAGATGCTGCGCCAGCAGCCCGACCTGGACATGCTGGTGGTCGCCATCGGCGGCGGCGGGCTGATCGCGGGCATCGCCACGGCGGCCAAGGCGCTCAAGCCGGACATCAAGGTGGTGGGCGTGCAGGCGGCGCGGTTTCCGTCCATGGTCAACGCCGTGCGCCACACGCAGCACCCCATGGGCACATCGACCATTGCCGAGGGCATTGCCGTGGGCACGCCGGGCAAGATCACCCAGGAGGTGGTGCAGCGCCTGGTGGACGACCTGCTGCTGGTGGACGAGGGCGACATCGAACAGGCCGTGCTGATGCTGCTGGAGATCGAAAAGACCCTGGTCGAAGGCGCGGGCGCCGCCGGGCTGGCCGCGCTGATCCGCCACCCCGAGCGCTTTCGCGGCAAGCGCGTGGGGCTGGTGCTGTCGGGTGGCAACATCGACCCGCTGCTGCTGGCGGCGATCATCGAGCGCGGCATGGTGCGCTCGGGGCGGCTGGCGCGCATCCAGGTCAGCGCGCGCGACGTACCCGGCGTGCTGGCCCGCATCACGGCCACCGTGGCCGACGCGGGCGCCAACATCGAGGAGGTGCACCACCAGCGCGCCTTCACCCTGCTGGCGGCGCAGAACGTGGAGATCGAACTGGTGCTGCAAACGCGCGGCAAGGCCCACATCGACGAGGTGCTGGCCCGCCTGCGCGCGGCGGGCATGGAGGCGGTGGTGATCTGAACGCCGGTGCGCGATCCGGCGCTTTTTGGCCCGCGCGCCATGCGCGGCTAGAATTGCGCAAGTTTTAAGCGTCTGGAGTCCTCCCCATGTCCGAACACAACACCGCCCACACCTCCGAATCCCCCGCCCACGACACCGTGGAGAGCGTGGCCCACGTCGCACCCGTGGTGCTGCCCTTCGTGGGCGGCGTGATGATCTTCCTGCTGGCCTTCATCGCGGTGTACATGGCCTGACCGGCCCCGCGCACGCCAACAGCCCCGCGCCGCGGGGCTTTTTTTCGCCCTGGCTTTGCGCAGCAACCACCCACATGGCCGGGCGGTGGCCATGGGTCTATTTGCGCGCATAACCCCATGTAATTTTTGCATAGATTTACCCCCTGTTCGGCAGACAAATGGGCGACAGATTCATAGAATCAACGTCCCAGCCGACCCGCGGAATCCGTGGAACTAGCCTCCACCCGTGGGGCCCACCCATGCACCCGCCCGCCGACTGAGCACACAAGCCGTTTTTTCAAAGGCAGCGCTCAGCACCGCACCAGCGCCAGGCCTTGCCGCGATCCATGGGATCTGCTTCCTTTGAAAAAACCGTTTTTCAACTTAGGAAGCTCCCGATGAACGCACCCACCATGCAGGGCCTGAATC
>DAIQRN010000169.1:0-5864 GCA_036786185.1 Acidovorax sp.
CCGTGAGCGTGAGCCAGGTGCTGGGCGAGCCGATGAAGGGCAGCACCAGCAGCGCAAGCGCGGGCACCAGCGCCAGGGGTTTCCAGTCGAAGTCGCGTGCGGCGGTCATGCCAGGGCCTCGTGAACTATTGTTTTGATAGCTGCCAGCGCTTGTCCATCAAGCGCTGGAGCACTAAAAGGCTTGAAATTGGGTAAACGGCTCATAGCGCCAACCCCAGCAGCGAGCGCTGCAGCGCCTCGTCCTCGGCCAGCTGCGCCATGCTGCCCGCATGCACCACCTGGCCGTTGTCCATCACGGCCACGGTGTCGCCCAGGCGCTTGGCGAAGTTGATGTTCTGCTCCACCAGCAAGATCGTCACGCCGCTCTTCTTGAGCTGGTCGAACGCGTCGATCATGTTGTTGATGATGGCGGGCGCCAGGCCCTTGCTGGGCTCGTCCACGATGAGCAGGTCGCGCGGCTCCACGATGGCGCGGCTCACGGCCACCATCTGCTTTTGGCCGCCGCTGAGCTTGCCCGCGGGGTGGTTCCAGAACTTCTCCACGGCGGGGAAGAGCTTGAAGATCCATTCGAGCCGTGCCGTATCCATCTGCGCGGCGTTCTTGGCACCGCGCGCGGCCAGCAGCATGTTTTCCTTCACCGTGAGGTCGGCAAAGATGCCCATGTTCTCGGGCACGTAGGCGATGTTCAGGCCCGCGATGGCCGGGGTGTTCAGCGCCGTGATGTCACGGCCACCGAAGTGGATCGTGCCCTGCGACGCATGCCACAGGCCCATGATGGTGCGCAGCGTGGTCGTCTTGCCCGCGCCGTTGCGGCCCAGCAGCATGGTGAGCTGACCCTTGGGCACGGCCAAATCCACGCCGTGCAGGATGTGGTACGCCCCGATGTGCGTGTGCACGCCCTGGAGTTCAAGCAGGTTGGCGCTCATGCGGCCTCCTTGTCTGCGGCCTTGGAGACGCCCAGGTAGGCTTCCTGCACCACGGGCGATGCGATCACCTCGGCGGGCGGGCCGTCGGCCACCAGGGTGCCGTTGGTCAGCACGATGATGCGGTCGGCCAGCTCGCGCACCACATCCATCTTGTGCTCCACCAGGAGGATGATCTTGGTCTTGTCCTTCTTCAGTTCGCGGATCAGGTTCAGGATCACGGGCGCCTCGTCGTGGCTCATGCCGGCCGTGGGCTCGTCGAACATGTACACCTGCGGTTCCAGCGCCATGAGCAGCGCCACTTCGAGCTTGCGCTGGTCGCCGTGCGGCAGGCTGGCTACGGGCGTGTCCTGCCGGTCCAGCAGGGCCACGGCCTGCAGGATGGCGCGGGCGCGGTCGGTCAGGTCGCGGTGATCGCTCCAGATGCTCCACAGGTTCAGCCCCCGGCGGTGCTTGCCCTCCTGCGTGGCCTGCACGGCCAAGCGCACGTTCTCCAGCACGCTGAGGTTGGGGAACAGGTTGGTGAGCTGGAACGCCCGGCCCAGCCCGGCGTGCGTGCGCTGCGAGACGGACTGGCCCGTCAGGTCGCGCCCGCCCAGCCGTACCGTGCCGCTGCTCGCCTTGAGCTGGCCCGAGATCAGGTTGAAGTAGGTGGTCTTGCCCGCGCCGTTGGGGCCGACGATGGCGGTGAGCGTGCCCGGCTCGAACGAGCAGGTCACGGCGTTCACCGCCACGTGGCCGCCGAAGCGGATGGTCAGATCATGGGTCGCCAGCATCCGAGGTCTAGGCTCCGCAAAATTGAGATAAAAAATGGCCCTGGCGCTTGCCCATCAAGCGCCAACAGCTATCAAATCAGGAGTTAAAGGGCCAACCTGTGCAGCGGCTGGCCCTTATCCGTCAGCGCTTGTTCCGGATCGGAACCTGCATCTCTTCAGGCTTGATCTCGCGCACCAGCTCGGGCACGCCCCAGGCAAAGGCCGGGTCCACCTTGATCTTGAAGTGGTACATGCTCTGCATGGCCTGGTGGTCTTCCTTGCGGAAGGTCATCTTGCCCTTGGGCGTGTCAAAGCTCATGCCTTCCATGGTCTTGATGAGCTTGTTGGTGTTGGTATCTCCGCCCGTGGCCTTGAGCGCCGTCACCAGGGCCATGGCCGACGTGAAGCCACCCGCCGTGAAGAAGTCTGGCGGCGCCTTGAACTCCTTGTAGTGCGCTGCCACCATGGCGTCGTTCACGGGGTTCTTAGGGATGCCGAAGTAGTAATACGTGGCGCCTTCCATGCCGGGGAAGTTCTTGTAGCTGGCCATGGCGGGCAGGATGTTGCCGCCCGTGGCGATCTCAATGCCGTAGCGCTTCAGATCCATGTCGGCGATCTTGAAGGGGTTGCCCGCGCCAGCCCAGATGATGAAGATGATCTTGCGGCCTGGCTGGTCCTTGAGCTTGTCGATCAGGCGCTGGGCACCGGCGGTGAAGTCGGTGGTGGTGGTGGGCAGGTATTCCTCATGCACCAGCTTGGCGCTCTTGAGCGCGTCCTTGAAGGCCTTCACACCATCGCGGCCAAAGGCGTAGTCCTGCGCCAGCGTGGCCACCGTGACACCGGGCTTGTCGATGGCCACGGCGTTGGAGATGGCGTCCTGGCTGCTGTTGCGGCCGGTGCGGAAGATGTACTTGTTCCACTTGTCGCCGGTGATGGCGTCGGCCACGGCGGGCTCCACCAGCAGGATCTTCTTGTACTCCTCGGCCACGGGCAGCAGGGCCAGGGCCACGCCGCTGGACGTGGGGCCCACGGCGATGTCGGCCTTGTCGTCCGAGTAGGCCGTGGCCAGCAGGCTCTTGCCCAGGTCGGGCTTGCCCTGGTCGTCCTTCTCGATCACCACCAGTTTCTTGCCATTGACGGTCATAGTGCCGCCGGTGGCGTAGTTCAGCCCCATCATCAGGCCGGTCTGCGTCTGCTTGCCATAGGCTTCCAGCGGACCCGTCTTGCTGTAGATGTGGGCAATGCGGACCTCACCCGACTGCGCGAAGGCCGGAGCAGCGAGCGTGGTGGCCAGAGCGGCCAGTGCGACCAGAGTACGTCTTTGCATGGAAAAGTCTCCTGTTGATGATGCCTGCATAGTGCACAGTTCGTGCCACATTCCAAGGTGTTGATTCATAAGCCTATTTTCAGAATCAATGCAAAATTTGTCTGATTTAAATACATTCAAAATGTCTTTAAATCAGACAATTGTCTTTATTTTTTACAGGGTTTGCCCCAATGCAGTGCAGCCCTCTCGACAGTCACCCAGCGCTGGGCGGGCCTGAAATTCAGGCCCTGCACGGTCTCTATCCGGGGTTTTCCAGCCTGCCGTACAGGGTGGCGCGGGAGATGCCCAACTGCCGCGCGGTCGCCAGCTTGTTGCCGCCGTTGGCGGCCATGGCGGCGGCAATGGCGCGCCGCTCCAGTTCGGCCACCTGCACGGCCATGGGGCGCAACAGGCTTTCGGGCTGCGCGGGCGCTTCGTCGCTTCCCGGCAAGGACTCGGACAGCGGCGCGGCCAGTTCCACGCCGGCCTCGCGCAGGATCTCGCGCAGTTGGGCGGCATCGATGGAATACGAGTCGCTGCGCATCACGGCCTGCTCCAGCACGTTGCGCAGCTCGCGGATGTTGCCGCGCCACGGCTGCGCGGCCAGCAGCGCCATCGCATCGGGCAACAGCTCGGGCGGCGATGTGCCGTTGCGCAAGGCCAGGTCCTCGCCCAGCACTTCCACCAGGGCCGGGATGTCGCTGCGCCGCTCGCGCAGCGGGGGCACGCGCACGGGCAGCACGTGCAGCCGATAGAACAGGTCTTCGCGAAAGCGCCCTTCACGCACCAGGCCCTGCAGCCCGCGCGAGGTGGCAGCCAGGATGCGCGCATTGAAGGGCACGAGCTTGTTGGAGCCCAGGGGCTCGATTTCGCCCTCCTGCAAGGCCCGCAGCAGCTTGGCCTGCAGGCTTTGTGGCATGTCGCCGATCTCGTCGAGGAACAGCGTGCCGCCATCGGCCAGCTTGAACTTGCCATCGCGCCCGCGGCGGTCGGCACCCGTGTAGGCCCCGGGGGCCACGCCAAAGAACTCGGCCTCCAGCAGCGTGTCGGGCACGGCGGCGATGTTGACGCTGACGAACGGGCCACTGGCGCGGCTGGAGGCAGCGTGAATGGCGTGGGCCAGCAGTTCCTTGCCGGTGCCGGTTTCGCCCAGCAGCAGCACGGGGCTGCTGGACTGCGCCGCGCGCCGCGCCTGGCGCTTGACCTCGGCCGCCGCGGGGCTGGAGCCGATGAAGCTGGCAAAGGTGTATTTGGCGCGCCGCTCGCCGTCACCCGCCACCACCTCGGTGCGCCGACGTTGGCTGGCCAACTCGCGCCGCGCGTCGTCCAGATCGCGCTGCAACAGGGCGAATTTGCTGATGAGCGGCTGCAGCGTTGTCTCCGGGTGATCGAACAGCACGATCCCGATCGCGCCAATCACGCGTTCGGCGTCGTCACGCAGCGGAATGCGGCTGACCACGAAAGTGCCCGCCCTGTTGGTCAGCAGGTCGATCAGCACCGGCTGGCCGGTTTCCAGCACGCGGCGCATCTGGGTGTTGGGAATCACCTCTTCGACCCTGCGGCCGATGAACTGGTCCACCGACGAAAGCCCGAGATCGGGCAGAAAGCGCTGGTAGCCCTCGTTGACCCACACGATGCGCCCTCCCAGGTCCACCAGGAACATGCCCTGGCTGACGCTGGAGAACAAATGAAACATGGAGCGCGCCGCCAGTTCCAGAATGCCTTTCGCATCCAGCGGCAACGCGGGGGTGTCGGGGGCCAGGGCGTCCATGCCCCCATGGTAAACCGTGTTGCAAGCCGCTTTGGCCAAAAAAAACCCGCCATCAGATAGATGGCGGGTATTACCGCACTTCCCCACCGGGCGCGATGAAAAATATGATGCTGATTAATCTGAAATATTCGATTCTTCGAAATAAAGCATCAAACCCACGGCTTTTCAGATTTTAGAAAGTGTGGCGAATACCAAAGTCCATACCGCTCTTGTTTTTGGCGGCCTTGTTGTCATGCGCCACGTCCACGTAAAGCATGGTTCTTTTGGACATGAAATAGTGGTAGCCCAGACCGACTTTTTGCGCGCCGGTGACACCACCCACCTTGTTGGTACCGTAGGCCGCCTTGATGACGCCCGCGCCGACGGGAACGTTCAGGCCGAGAACCAGCCCGCGTGCGCTGGCGCCAGCGTCTGTCTTGCCCCGCCCGAAGCCCAGGGACACGGTGGCGGCGGAGATGTCGTAGGCGGCGCCCAGGTTCCATGCGTAGTCCTTGTCTCCGGATGGGTTCTCCCAGCCAGCCGCCAGGAACAGGGGGCCGTTCTTCCAGTTGGCCGCCAGCGACATCGGGCGATCTGGCCCATTGCCATTGGTGTCCTTGTCGGCAATCGACGCTGCCACGTTGACGGGGCCGAACTTGTGGTCGTAGCGGATCGAGCTGTTCACCCGCACCTTGGTGATGCCGCCGAACCGCATGCCCACGTCACGCACCTGCGCCACGGTATCGCCCTCGAACGGGTCGATCTGGTTTTGCACCAGGGAGAAGGTCGCAACGTATTGACGGCCCAGGCCCACCTTGCCAAAGCCACCTTGAAGGCCCACATGGGTGTAGCCCTTGTAGCCATCGCCATCGATGGCGCCCGTGGTGGCGTGGATGCGCTGCTCAAAACCAAAGAAAGCCTTGAGGCCGCCACCCAGGTCCTCCACACCCCGCACCCCGATACGGGAATCACCGCCGGTGGCCATGTGGGTGTCGCTGCTGCCAATGGCCCGCTGCAGGCCCAGATCGACCTTGCCGTACAGCGTGACGGAAGACTGTGCCTGCGCCACGCCGCAAGGGATTCTCTGCACGAATCCACGCCTGATGTGCTTGCAAGGGCCTGAAGCCCAG
>DAIQRN010000170.1:0-5830 GCA_036786185.1 Acidovorax sp.
CGCCGGAGAAGACCTTGAAGTCCACGTCCTTCATCACGTCGGTCAGCTCGGTGAACTCGAGCTTCACGCGCAGATCGGGCTTGTCGGAGCCGAAGCGGTGCGCGGCTTCCTGGTAGGTCATGATGGGGAACTCGCCTAGATCCACGCCCAGCTGGGTCTGGAACACCTCGCAGATCATGCGCTGGAAGATAGCGCGGATCTCCTCCTCGCCCAGGAACGAGGTCTCGCAGTCGATCTGCGTGAACTCGGGCTGGCGGTCAGCGCGCAGGTCTTCGTCGCGGAAGCACTTGGTGATCTGGTAGTAGCGGTCGTAGCCGGCCACCATCAGCATCTGCTTGTACAGCTGGGGCGACTGGGGCAGCGCGAAGAACTGGCCGTCGTGCACGCGGCTGGGCACGAGGTAGTCGCGCGCGCCTTCGGGCGTGCTCTTGCCCAGCATGGGGGTTTCGATGTCGATGAAGCCTTCCTTGTCCAGGAAGTTGCGCACCTGGATGGCCGTCTTGTAGCGCAGCATCATGTTGCGCTGCATGTGCGGGCGGCGCAGGTCCATCACACGGTGTGTGAGGCGCGTGGTCTCCGACAGGTTCTCGTCGTCCATCTGGAAGGGCGGCGTGACGGAGGGGTTGAGCACGTTCAGCTCGTGGCACAGCACTTCGATCTGGCCGCTCTTGAGCTTGTCGTTGGTGGTGCCCGCCGGGCGGGGACGCACCAGGCCCTTGACTTGCACGCAGAACTCGTTGCGCACGTCTTCGGCCGTCTTGAACATCTCGGCGCGGTCGGGGTCGCACACCACCTGCACATAGCCTTCGCGGTCGCGCAGGTCAATGAAGATCACGCCGCCATGGTCGCGGCGGCGGTTCACCCAGCCCGACAGGGTGACGGTTTGGCCCATCAGGGCTTCGGTCACAAGACCGCAATAGTGGGAACGCATGGCCATGGCAGAACTTTCAGCGCCTCGTGGGCGCATCGACAAAAAAACTACTGGAGGGAGGGAGGCACGGTGGCCGCGATGTCCGGCGGTGCCACGACTCCCATCGAAACAATGTATTTGAGGGCAGCGTCCACGCTCATGTCGAGCTCGACGCAGTCGCTCTTGCGCACCATCACAAAGTACCCGCCCGTGGGGTTGGGCGTGGTGGGCACATAGACGCTCACGAATTCGTCGCGCAGATAGGCGGCCACCTCACCGCTGGGCGCGCCGGTGACGAAGGCCACTGTCCAGACGCCCTCGCGGGGCCATTGCACCAGCACCGCCGTGCGAAAGGCGTTGCCGCTTTCGGAGAACAGCGTGTCGGACACCTGCTTGACGCTGGAATAGATGGAGCGCACCACCGGGATGCGGTGCACCATCGCATCGCCCCACTGCACGAGCTTGCGGCCCGCAAAATTGCTGGCCGTGGCGCCCACCACCAGCAGGATCAGCAAGGTCAGAACAACGCCGAAACCGGGGACATGAAAGCCCAGCAGCCTGTCGGGGTGCCATGCAACGGGCAGTATCTGCAGGGTCTGGTCGAGCGTGCTCACGATCCAGTTCAGGACCCACGCCGTGATGACCCCGGGCACGATCACCAGGAGGCCCGTCAACAGCCATTTGCGCAAGGCAGCCATGCAGTGAACTCAGCCCGCCGAGGGAGTTGCAGCAGTAGAACTGCCGCCAGCGCTTGATGCGCTTGCGCTGGCAGCTTCTTTTTTAGGAGCATTTTCAGCACTGGCCCCAGTGCCTGCATCCGTTGCGGATTCGGACTTGCTGCCGGTGGCCGGGGCGGAGCTTGCGCCGCTGCCACCGCGAAAATCCGTCACGTACCAGCCCGAGCCCTTGAGCTGAAAGCCCGCTGCCGTCACCTGCTTGGAGAAGGCTTCGGCACCGCAGGCGGGGCACACCGAGAGGGGGGCGTCGGAGATTTTTTGCAGCACATCCTTGGCATGGCCACAGGAGCCGCATTTGTAGGCGTAGATAGGCATGTCAGTACGTTGAGGGAAAGTGCAAAACCCTCAATTATAGGGGACCCCATCCACGAGCCCCCCGCGCCTGCGGCGCGGGGATGACCGTTACGCCGCGCTGCCCTCGTAGTGCGTGACGTGGCCTTTGTGGTCGTAGATCCACTGGGGAGCCAGCGAGCCGCCGACCATGCCCGCCAGGGCCGCCAGCACACCCGCCAACTGCTGCGGAAAGGCTTCGGACAGCATGGGGCTGGCCACGAACAGCAGCCACACGCCCAGGCCCAGAGCCACGGCCAGCAGTGCCCCCTGGGTGGTGGCGCGCTTCCAGTACAGGCCGAACACCAGGGGCACGAAGGCGCCCACCAGGGGCACCTGGTAGGCGCCGGACACCATTTCATAGATCGACGTGCCCTGCATGGTGATGGCGTAGGTGAGCACGCAGGCGGTAAAGACCAGCACCGAAATCCGCATGGCCTTGAGCGTCTGCGCATCGGTCATGCCGGGCCGCAGGTTGCGCAGGATGTTTTCCACAAACGTGGTGGACGGCGCCAGCAGCGTGGCCGAAGCCGTGGACATAATGGCCGACAGCAGCGCACCGAAGAAGGCGATCTGCAGCGCCATCGGCATGTGCTGCATCACGAGCGTGGGCAGCACTTTCTGCGGATCGTCCCTGAGCAGCGCCTGCGCAGTGTCCGGCATGACCAGCACGGCGGCCACGACGACAAACATGGGGATGAAGGCAAACAGCAGGTACAGCGTGCCGCCGATCACGGGGCCGATGCGCGCCGTTTCGGCACTGTTGGACGACATCACGCGCTGGAAAACGTCCTGCTGGGGGATGGAGCCCAGCATCATCGTGATCGCGGCGGCGAAAAAGAAGGTCCATTCCTTGAGCCCGCCCGTGGGGAAGAACTGGAACTTGCCCTCGCGTGCAGCGTACTCCACCACCTTGCCCGCGCCGCCCGCCAGGTCGGCGGCATACCAGGCGATGGCCACCAGCCCCACGGCGATCACGATCATCTGGACGAAGTCGGTCATGGCCACCGACCACATGCCGCCGTACAGGGTATAGACCAGCACGATGGCCGTGCCGACGACCATGCCCACGGTCACGGACATATGGCCTTGTGTCAGCAGGTTGAACACCAGCCCCAGCGCGGTGATCTGTGCCGCCACCCAACCCAGGTAGCTGAACAGGATGATGGCCGAACATGCCACCTCGATCACGCGGCCATAGCGCTGACGGTAGTAGTCGCCCAGGGTGATCAGGTTCTTTTGATAGAGCTTGTAGGCAAAGAACAGCCCCACGAGGATCAGGCACATGGAGGCGCCAAACGGGTCTTCCACCACGGCTCCCAGGCCGCCATCGACAAACCGGGCCGAGACACCCAGCACGGTTTCCGAGCCGAACCAGGTGGCGAAGGTGGTGGCAATGACCACGGCCAGGGGCAAGCTGCGGCCCGCCACCGCGTAGTCGGCCGTGTTGTGCACGCGGGTAGCGGCATACAGGCCAATGCCAATCGAAGCCAGTAGGTACAGAACGATGAAGGTGATCAGCATGGCGCCGCTCCGAAACTCCAGTAGTAAAGCCAACAACACGCGGGGCCCATGCCAGGCGCGCCATGCCGACGCACCAAGGCCTCGCAAACCAGGGGGACTGCTTTGCGACGGGCGTCGTCACAAAAAGTTGCCGGATTATGAAGGCAAGGCCAGCGCCAGCGGGCAGGCCTCAGAAAATCCGCATTCGCACGAACAGCTGCATCACCAGAAGGCCCAGCACAAAGCCCAGTCCGCCATAAATGATGGACTGGAGCAGCCGGTTGGTACGGTGCTGCGCCTCCAGCAACTCGCGCAGGGCGTACTGCTGATCACGGGGGCGTGGCCGCAAGGCATCGTGCAGCAGGCGCGGCAGTTCGGGGATCAGCTTGGCGTAGTGCGGCGCCTCGGCGCGCAGCTCGCGCCACAGGCGCTGCGGGCCCATCTGCTCCAGCATCCACTTTTCAAGGAAGGGCTTGGCCGTGCTCCACAGGTCCAGCTCCGGGTCCAGCTGACGGCCCAGGCCCTCGATGTTGAGCAGGGTCTTTTGCAGCAGCACGAGCTGCGGCTGGATTTCCACATGAAAGCGCCGCGAAGTCTGAAACAGGCGCATCAGCACCATGCCCAGCGAGATTTCCTTGAGCGGGCGGTCGAAATACGGCTCGCACACCGCGCGGATGGCCGATTCAAGGTCGTTCACGCGCGTCTCGGGCGGCACCCAGCCGCTTTCGATGTGCAGCTCGGCCACGCGCTTGTAGTCGCGCCGGAAGAAGGCCACAAAGTTCTGCGCCAGGTATTCCTTGTCCGACTCGGTGAGCGTTCCCACGATGCCGAAGTCCAGCGACACATAGCGCCCGAAGGTGGCCGGGTCCACGCTCACCTGGATGTTGCCGGGGTGCATGTCGGCGTGAAAGAAACCGTCGCGGAACACCTGGGTGAAGAAAATGGTCACGCCGTCACGCGCCAGTTTGGGGATGTCCACCCCTGCTTCACGCAGGCGCTCGGTCTGGCTGATGGGCACACCATTCATGCGCTGCATCACCATGACTTCGGCGTGACAGAAGTCCCAGAAAATCTCGGGGATCAGCACGAGGTCCAGCCCCTGCATGTTGCGGCGCAGCTGCGCGGCGTTGGCGGCCTCGCGCACCAGGTCCAGCTCGTCGTGCAGGTAGTTGTCGAACTCGGCCACCACCTCGCGGGGCTTGAGGCGCTTGCCGTCGGCCGACAGGCCCTCCACCCAGCCCGCCATCATGCGCATCAGGCTCAGGTCTTTTTCGATCACCGGCAGCATGCCAGGGCGCAGCACCTTCACCGCCACCTCGCGCTCCAGCCCGTCACGGTCGCGCAGCGTGGCAAAGTGCACCTGGGCAATCGACGCGCTGGCCACCGGCTCGCGGTCAAAGGACACGAAGATTTCGCTCAACGGCCGCCGAAAGGCGCGCTCAATGGTGGCAACGGCCACCTCCGGGTCAAACGGCGGCACGCGGTCCTGCAGGCGGGCCAGTTCGTCGGCCACATCCGGCGGCAGCAGGTCGCGCCGGGTGGACAGCACCTGGCCAAACTTCACGAAGATGGGCCCCAGCCGTTCCAGCGCCTCGCGCAAGCGTTGGCCGCGTGGCGCATCGAGATTGCGGCCCAACGACAGAACGCGCGACACCAGCCGCAGCCCCGGCTTGTTGAAGCTGTCGAGCACCAGGCCGTCCAGGCCGTACCGGAACACCACCCACAGGATGGTGGCGCCCCTCAAGAATCGCTTCATGCGCCGGACCGGTCAGCGCCGCCCTGGCCAGGCTGCGCCACCAGCGCACCGGCCGCCTGCGGCGCCATGCGCGCACCCACGAACTGGCGCAGCGCCTGCGCCGCCCGGCGGGCCACCTGCGCCACGGTATGGGCGGGAGCGTCGCCAATCACGCGGGCCAGGTCTTCCTCGACATCCCAGCGCACATGGTCCACCAGCCAATTGATCTCGGCCGCCAGTTGCACGTCGCCTTCGATACGGATGGCGGGCTTGTCGCCGCGCAGGGCCGTCTGGGCCAGCGCGAAGGGCGAGTTTTCGGTCACCTCCAGCCGCAGGTCGGGCACGGCGGCCTCGGGGGCCAGATTGAGCAGGCCGGCAGGCGTGATCACCAGGGCCATGGAATAGACGCGCCACTGCACGCGGGCGATGCGGCCCTTTTGGCGCACCAGGCGGTCCATGGCTTCCTTCTCCTGCATCAGCACATGGTTGAGGAACAGCACCACGCGCTGCTGCACCTCATGCACCAGCCACTGCGGCGGTTGCGGACCTGCGGCCACACGCTCGAAAAGGCCATTCAGGAATGAAAAAGGGGACTGTGGTGTTGCCATAGTCCCC
>DAIQRN010000171.1:0-5818 GCA_036786185.1 Acidovorax sp.
GGCGCAGGGCGTCTTCCAGGTCGGGCAGCTGCATGGCCTGCTCTTCGACCTGGGCGGCCAGCAGCTCGGCGCGCTCTTCGGCGTCCACACCCGCACCGGCCAGGTTTTCCAGCTCCACGTCGGCATCTTCCTTGCGGGCCTGCCACTGGGCAATCTGCTCGGCCAGCTGCACCAGGCGCTGCTCCACGCGCTGGCGGCCTTCGACCACGTAGCGGATCTCGGCTTCGAGCTTGCCCACTTCGGCCGTTGCCTCGTACAGGCGGCCCTGGGCCTGGTTGACCTGGTCGCCTGCCGCATAGTGGGCCTGTCGAATGGTTTCCAGGTCGGACTCGACGGCCCGCAGGTCGGCCATGCGCGATTCGAGGTCGTTCACGGCCTGCAGGCCCTCCAGGCGCACCTTCTCCTGGTCGGCCTCGGCGTCGGCGCGCTTCAAGAACCACAGCTGGTGCTGCTTGAGCGTGGCGTCGGCGTGCAGCGTGTTGTATTTGGCGGCCACCTCGGCCTGCTTTTCGAGCTTTTCGAGGTTGGCGTTCAGCTCGCGCAGGATGTCTTCGACGCGCGTCAGGTTTTCGCGCGTGCCGGCCAGGCGGTTTTCGGTCTCGCGGCGGCGCTCCTTGTATTTGGAGACGCCGGCGGCTTCTTCGAGGAACAGGCGCAGCTCTTCAGGACGGCTTTCGATGATGCGGCTGATGGTGCCCTGGCCGATGATGGCGTAGGCGCGCGGCCCCAGGCCCGTGCCCAGAAACACGTCCTGCACGTCGCGGCGGCGCACGGGCTGGTTGTTCAGAAAGTAGCTGCTGGTGCCATCGCGCGTGAGCACGCGGCGCACGGCCACCTCGCCGTATTGGCCCCACTGGCCGCCTGCGCGGTGGTCGGAGTTGTCAAACACCAGCTCCACGCTGGCGCGGCTGGCCTGCTTGCGGGTGGTGGTGCCGCTGAAGATCACGTCCTGCATGCTCTCGCCGCGCAGCTCGCTGGCCTTGCTCTCGCCCAGCACCCAGCGCACCGCATCCATGATGTTGGATTTGCCGCAGCCATTCGGCCCCACCACGCCCACCAGTTGCCCTGGCAGCATGAAGTTGGTGGGTTCAGCGAACGACTTGAAGCCGGAGAGCTTGATGGAGGTGAGGCGCACGGGGCTGGCGGTGGGAGACGGGCAGTGGCCCAGGAAAATCAGGCCCGAATGATACCGTGCGGCCGGGACGACTCCTGCGCCAGAGGTAACGCGCTGTTCTCAGGCATCAAAATGGCCTCAAACGCCCTACCCTATTGCGCCAAAAGCTATTTAAAATATAGCAACATCCGGCGGGCCGCAGCCCTCGCGGTCTGGAGGGGTTTGGGCGAAATGGCGCGCTCGGCCGCACAATGGTGCCCCCGGTCGCGCGCCTGCTCCCGCAGAACGGCGGCTGGCGCCCTCGGCCCGCGCGCGCTGGCGCCCCATTCGCCCAACCCTTGCCTGCTCCCATGCTCTACAACGCCCTCAAGCTCGCCCATGTCCTGTCCATCATCGTGTGGATCGGGGGCATGGTCTTTGCCCATTTCTTTCTGCGCCCCGCCGCGCAATCGCTGGAGCCGCCGCTGCGCCTCGCGCTGATGAACGACGTGCTCCGGCGCTTTCTGGCCGCCGTGGGCGTGGCCGTGCTCGTGGTGCTGGCCAGCGGGCTGTGGATGGTGGGCCGTGTGGCCAAGCAGGCGGTGCAGTCGGGGGGCAACTTTTCCATGCCTCTTTCCTGGACCCTCATGGCCACGCTGGGGCTGGTGATGATGGCCATCTTCGGCCACATCCGTTTCGCGCTGTACCCGCGCCTGCAGCGGGCGGTGGAGGCGTCCGACTGGCCCGCGGGCGGCCAGGCCATGGTGGGCATCCGCCGCTGGGTGGGCATCAATCTGGCGCTGGGCGTGCTGGTGGTGGTGATCACCCTGGTGTTCTGAGGGCAAGCGGCGGCGGGTACACCGCCCGCGCGCCCAGCCCCTACCATCGGGCGGCCAGGAGCCTCTCCCCGTGTTCAAGTATTTCGAAGACCGACTTCCTCCCTACCCTCCCGCCGACCCCCATCTGCCGCCCAAGGCCTTCATGGCCTTTGTGTGGGACTGCACGCGCGGCATGCGTGGCTGGATTGCGCTGCTGACGGGCACATCGGCGCTGCTGGCGCTGTACGAGGCGCTGCTGTTCGCCCTCATGGGCCACGTGGTGGATTGGCTGGGCACTGTCTCGCCCGCGCAGTTCTGGCAGGAGCAGCGCGCCACCGCGCTGGGCATCGCGGCGGTGCTGCTGTCCAGCGTGGGCCTGCTGGCGCTGCACACCACCGTGATGCACCAGGTGCTGGCCATCAACTTCCCGATGCGGCTGCGCTGGGTGTTCCACCGGCTGATGCTGGGGCAGAGCATGTCGTTCTACGCCGACGAGTTCGCAGGCCGCATCACCACCAAGATCATGCAGACCGCCCTGTCGGTGCGCGAGGTGGTCTTTCTGGTGGTGGACGTGCTGGTCGGCGTGTCGGTGTACATGATTGGCATCCTGGTGCTGGCGGCCAGCTTTGAGTGGCGGCTGGTGCTGCCCTTTGCGCTGTGGCTGGCGGCCTACGTGGCGGCCTGCTGCTACTTTGTGCCGCGCCTGGGGCGCATCGGCAAGGAGCAGGCCGACGCCCGCTCGATGATGACCGGCCGCGTGACCGACGCCTACACAAACATCACCACCGTCAAGCTCTTCGCCCACACGCGGCGCGAGGCCGAGTACGCCCGCAGCGCCATGGACGCCTTCAAGGCCACGGGCTACGCGCAGATGCGGCTGGTGAGCCGGTTCGAGATCACCAACCACCTCATGATCACCCTGCTGCTGCTGGGCAGCGCCGGCACGGCGCTGTACCTGTGGTCGCAAGGCCAGGCCACGGCGGGCGTGGTGGCGGCGGTGATGGCCATGGCCCTGCGCCTGATGGGCTACTCGCACTGGGTGATGTGGCAGATGACGGGCCTGTTCGAGAACGTGGGCACCATCCAGGACGGCATCGTCACGCTGACCCGCCCGCACACCATCGTGGACGCGCCGGATGCCCGGCCGCTGCAGGTCACGCACGGCGCGATCGCCTTCGAGGACGTGAGCTTTGCCTACAAGGACGGTGGGCGGCAGGTCATCGACCACCTTCAGCTGACCATCCGCCCCGGCGAGCGCATCGGCCTCATCGGCCGCTCGGGCGCGGGCAAATCCACGCTGGTCAACCTGCTGCTGCGCTTTCACGACGTGCAAGGCGGGCGCATCACCATCGACGGCCAGGACATTCGCGGCGTGACGCAGGACAGCCTGCGCGGCAGCATCGGCATGGTCACGCAGGACACATCCCTGCTGCACCGCTCCATGCGCGACAACATCCTGTACGGCCGCCCCGACGCCACCGAGGAGCAGATGCGCTTCGCCGCACAGCGGGCCGAGGCAGCGGATTTCATCGAGCAGTTGACCGACCTGAAAGGCCAGACCGGCTACGACGCCCAGGTGGGCGAGCGCGGCGTGAAGCTCTCGGGCGGCCAGCGCCAGCGCGTGGCCATTGCCCGCGTGATGCTGAAAGACGCCCCCATCCTGCTGCTGGACGAGGCCACGAGCGCGCTGGACAGCGAGGTCGAGGCCGCCATCCAGCAAAGCCTGGACAGCCTGATGCAGGGCAAGACCGTGATCGCCATCGCCCACCGGCTGTCCACCATCGCGGCCATGGACCGGCTGATCGTGCTGGACGCGGGCCGCATCGTGGAAGAAGGCACGCACGCGCAGCTGCTGGCCCAGGGCGGCGTGTACGCGCGGCTGTGGGGGCACCAAAGCGGCGGGTTCCTGGGCGAGGAAGCGGAATGACCGCAAAGTGCACGCCGCCTGAACTGTGTGCATACTTGGTCACTTTACTGTCACACACCCACGGTGAGCGGCCCTTGCGGCCGCTTTTGCCACCTGTCCCCCGCAAACATGGTTTCCGCTGATCGTCGCGCCCTCCTGTTCCTGGTCCTTTATGTCGCCATGCTGGCGCTGTGCCCCCTGTTGCTGGACGAGGCGCTTTTCATGTGGGCATTTTCGGAGACCGGGCCGTTTGAACGCCTGTCGGTGTGGACCTGGGTCGTGACGGCGCTGGTCGTGCTGTGGCGCATCCGTCCGCTCACCCTGCGCGCCTATGCCTTCGCCGCCATGTGCCTGGCGTTCGCCGCGCGCGAAGCCGACTGGCACAAGGCGTTCACGGGCGACAGCTTTCTGAAGTTCAACTTTTACCGCGACGCAGCGCGGCCCTTGCAGGAAAAGCTGATCTGCGGCGCCATCGCCACCGTGCTGGTGGCCCTGGTGCTGTACGTGGCCCTTGTCTTTGCGCGGTTTTTGTTTCTGCGCGGCGGCTGGCGCTCGCGCTCGGGCGGCTGGCTGCTGGCCGCGGGCACGCTGCTGGTGGCCGGCAAGCTGCTGGACCGCCTGCCCGCCATCCTGTCAGGCGACTACGGTATCGAATTTTCGCCCCTGGCCATTCAGTATTTTTCTGCGTTCGAGGAAGGCACGGAGCCGATCAACCCGCTGATCTTCGCCGCATCGGTGTGGATCAGCCAGACCGGGCGGCGCTACCTGTCCTGACCCAAAAACAAGGTCAAATTGACCTTCAGCGCTTATCCAGCAAGCGCGGGCAGCTATCAAAATAATACCCCACTGCCATGACCACACCCCCTCCCATCCTCGCGCTGAACATGCCCACACCCACCGGCGAGCAGCTCAAGGCCGCCCGCGTGGCCGCCGGGTTGAGCCAGGCCCAGGCCGCCGAGCTCATGGGCTACCCGCTGCAGACCGGCAGCCGGGGCGGCGTGCAGTCGCGCACCTGGCAGGCGCTGGAGAGCAGCAGCGACGAGCGCACCATGCAGGGGCCGGTGTTTGCGATGTTCTTGCTGCTCACGGGCCAACACCCGGCGTTCACGCTGGCGCAGCGGCCATCTTCAAGCTAAATGGGCATCTGGCGCTTATGTAGCAAGCGCTAGCAGCTATTAAAACAAGAGCAATTTGCCCCTCCATGGGGTCAGCACAGCCCGGGCGCGGACGTGGCCACCGGGCCGTAGGCAAAAACCCTGATACGGGCTCAGTCATTCAACAATTGTCAAGACAATCATTGTCTAGGCAATTAAATTCCAGCTCCATGACAGCCCCTTCCCCTTCGCCCGCCTCGGGCTTTTACAGCGCCAGCCATCTGGAGCCCCAGGACAGCGTGGGCTACCTCATGCGCAAGGTGCTCAGCTCGATCCGCACGCAGGCCGATGCGCAGTTGTCCACGCACGACCTGACCTATGCGCAGTGGGTGCCGCTGTACAAGATTGCGCGCTCCGGCCAGGCCACCGTGGCCAGCCTGGCGCGCGACCTGGAAACCGACCCCGCCGCCATGACCCGCGTGCTGGACCGGCTGGAAGCCAAGGGCTTGGTCCTGCGCGAGCGCTCCACCACCGACCGCCGCGTGGTCTGCCTGGCGCTCACCCCCGAGGGCGACAAGGTGGCGGCGCGCGTGCCCGCCGTTCTGGCCGAGGTGCTCAACGGCCACCTGAGCGACTTCAGCCACGACGAATGGCAATTGCTGCTGGGCCTGCTGCGCCGGATGCTGGTGAACGGGACGCCCCCCCCTGTGCCGCCTCCGGCGTCTTCCCCCTGAGGGGGACGCCACCCGTGGCCTGGCAAAGCCAGTTCCACGGTGGCACCGGCCTTGGGCCGCGCCAGTTTCCACCCCCCGTTTTCCCGCACACAACAGCTTAAAAATCTGAGGAGAACCCTGTGAACCGCACCGCTTCCCTGCCCTCCCGCCGCCCGGCCCTGGCCGCGCACAGT
>DAIQRN010000172.1:0-5818 GCA_036786185.1 Acidovorax sp.
AAGGCCGAGGTCAACCGGTCCATGGAGCTGGACGAGCTCAAGAAGATGAAGGACACGGTGGAGAACGCCGCGCGCGACGTGGAGAACTCCATCCAGACCAGCGCCAGCGAGTTCGAGAAGGACTGGGCCGCCGCCACCGACACCAGCGCCAGCACCGATCCGCTGGATGCGCAGGCCGCCGTGGTGCCCGCCTACAAGCACCCGGGCAAGAACTGGCGCGTCAAGCGCGGCGCCACGCCCCAGTGGTACAAGTCTCGAACCGGTGTGCGCACCAAGGCGCAGTCCGGCGCAGCCCGCGTGGCGCGCTTTCGTCCCCAGAAATTCCACTGATGCTTGCGTCGGCGCCCTGGCCGTGCGCTGCATGGGCGCCGCCCATGCCCTGAAGACCCCACATGTCCGAAACCCCTCCTAAAGAAGACGAGCTGGCCGGTACCGAGCAGCCCTTTGTGCAGCACCTGATGGAGCTGCGCGACCGGCTGGTCAAGGCCATCATCGCCATCGCCATTGCGGCGGCGATCCTGTTCTTCTTTCCCGGCCCTGGCGCGCTCTACGACTTCCTGGCGGCGCCGCTGGTGGCCCACCTGCCCAAGGGTGCCACGCTGATCGCCACCTCGGTGATCTCGCCCTTCATGGTGCCGCTCAAGATCCTGCTGATGTCGGCCTTCATGCTGGCCCTGCCTTTTGTGCTGTGGCAGGTGTGGGCCTTCGTGGCGCCGGGCCTGTATTCGCACGAAAAGAAGCTGGTGCTGCCGCTGGTCATCTCCAGCACGTTGCTGTTCTTCGTGGGAGTGGCGTTCTGCTACTTCCTGGTGTTCGGCCAGGTGTTCGCCTTCATCCAGAGCTTTGCGCCCAAAAGCATCACGGCCGCGCCAGACATCGAGGCCTATCTGGGCTTCGTGCTGTCCATGTTCCTGGCGTTCGGTCTGGCTTTCGAGGTGCCCATCGCCGTGGTCGTGCTGGCCCGCATGGGCATCGTCAGTGTGCAAAAGCTGCGAGACTTCCGCGGCTACTTCATCGTGCTGGCGTTCGTCGTTGCTGCCATCGTCACGCCACCCGATGTGGTCTCGCAACTGTCGCTGGCCATCCCGATGTGTCTGCTCTACGAGGTGGGCATCTGGGCCGCGCAGATCTTCATCAAGCACACCAAGGCACCGGAAGAAGCCGAGGAAACCGCCTGAGCGGTTTATAGAAAAATAGGCCTCTGGCGCTTACTGGTAAAGCGCCGGAAGCTATTGTTTTTGAAGTGGGTTTGGTGGCCTCTGGTTATCGGCGCACATTCCGCTGCGGCTTGGGGCGTACGCCAGGGCTGATGCCCAATTCCACCATCCTGTCTCCACGCTGCACCTGGAAGGTTGTACTGATACCGGGCTTGAGGGCAGCCACGGCGCTCAGCAGTTCCGACACGTTGCCCACCTTCTTGCCCTCCACCTCCACGATCACGTCGCCCGGGCGCATGCCCGCTTGGGCGGCGGGGCCGTCTTGCAGCACGCCAGTGATGATCACGCCCTCGGTCGCCTTCACGCCGAAGGTTTCGGCCAGTTCGGGCGAGAGTTCGTTGGGCTCCACGCCAATCCAGCCGCGCGTGACCTGACCGTCCTTCACGATGCCGTCCAGTACCAGCCGCGCGGTGGAGACGGGGATGGCGAAGCCGATGCCCATGCTGCCGCCCGAGCGCGAGTAGATGGCGGTGTTGATACCCATCAAGTTGCCGTTCACGTCCACCAGCGCACCACCCGAGTTGCCGGGGTTGATGGCTGCGTCGGTCTGGATGAAGTTTTCGAACGTGTTGATGCCCAGCTGTGTGCGGCCCAGTGCGCTCACGATGCCGCTGGTTACCGTCTGGCCCACCCCAAAGGGGTTGCCAATGGCCAGCACTTGATCGCCCACTGCGAGCTGGTCGGAATTGCCCAGCACGATCACGGGCAGCTTGTCCATTTCGATCTTGAGTACGGCCAGGTCCGTGTCGGGATCCGTGCCGATGATCTGAGCGCGTGCGCGGCGGCTGTCGGTCAGGGTCACTTCAATTTCGTCCGCGCTCTCCACGACATGGTTGTTGGTCAGTATGTAGCCGTCCGGGCTCAGGATCACACCGCTGCCCAGCCCCGCCTGCGCCTGGGAGCCCTGGTCACCAAAGAAAAACTGGAACCATGGGTCGTTGCTGCGCGGGTGCCGCACTGTTTTGCTGGTGTTGATGCTCACCACCGCTGGCGCTGCCTTGCGCGCCGCTGCGCTGAAGCTGCCCGCCACGGGCTCGCCCTGCGGCGCGGCAGGAGCCTCCAGCAGCGAGATGCCCGCGCTGGAGCGTGTTGTACCCCGGCCGAGCCAGCCGGGCTGCAGGGTGGCGACGACAAAATAGGCCGCAACGAAGACCGTCACGGCCTGGGAAAAGAGGAGCCAAATGCGCTTCATGGTGTGTGTGGGTAACTCAGGGAGAGGATCTTGTGGGCTGGTTGTGCGTGTCCGCCGGGCGGTTGGCTTGCAAATGATTGTCGCTGAACGCCCGTTTTCCTGGTAAACCGGGGCTTCCCCCCGATGAGAGTGGCAGCAGTGTGCTGTTTTTTGGGTTGTGAAATTTTTTCACCCACGGCGCCGATTTGATCATTTTGCGCATGGTGTAAACCCGCTGTAGGGCGTGCGCCAGCCGTGTTGACAATGCCTTCGCAACACTCGATTGCATCAACATCACGGAGACATCTATGACGCATAGCAACATCCCGCGCCGTCGCAGCCTGCTCAAGGGCGCAGCCGTCGCCGCTGGCGCCCTGAGCGCCCCCATGGTCGCCACGGCGCAGACGACGAGTCTGCGCTTTCAGAGCACGTGGCCGGCCAAGGACATCTTCCATGAGTACGCACAGGACTTCGCCAAGAAGGTCAACGACATGGCGGGCGGGCGCTTGAAGATCGAGGTGTTGCCTGCGGGCGCCGTGGTGCCGGCTTTCCAGCTGCTGGAGGCCGTTGCCAAGGGCACGTTGGACGGCGGTCACGGCGTGGTGGCCTACCACTATGGCAAGAACTCCGCCCTGGCGCTGTGGGGCTCCGGCCCGGGCTATGGCATGGACCCGAACATGGTGCTGGCCTGGCACAACTATGGCGGCGGCAAGGCGCTGCTGGATGAAATCTACCAGTCCCTGAACCTGGACGTGGCGTCTTACCTGTATGGCCCCATGCCCTCGCAGCCCCTGGGCTGGTTCAAGAAGCCCGTGTCCAAGGTCGAGGACATGAAGGGCCTGAAATTCCGCACCGTGGGCTTGGCGGTGGACGTGTTCACCGACATGGGCGTGGCCGTGAACCCGCTGCCGGGCGGCGAGATCGTGCCGGCGCTCGACCGTGGGCTGATCGACGCGGCCGAGTTCAACAATGCATCGTCCGACCGCGTGCTGGGTTTTCCCGACGTGGCCAAGAACTGCATGTTGCAGAGCTTTCACCAAAGCGGCGAGCAGTTCGAAATCCTGTTCAACAAGGGCAAGCTCAACGCGCTGCCGGGCGAGCTCAAGTCCATCATTGACTACGCCGTGCAGGCATCCAGTGCCGACATGAGCTGGAAGGCGATCGAGCGTAATTCCAAGGACTACGAAGAGCTCAAGAAGCAGGGCGTGAAGTTCTACAAGACGCCGGATTCCATCCTGCGTGCGCAACTCGCGTCGTGGGACAAGATCATCGCCAAGAAGGGCGCGGAGAACCCGCTGTTCAAGAAGGTGCTGGAGTCGCAGAAGGCTTTTGCGCAGCGCGCAGGCCAGTGGCAGAACGACTACACGGTCGATTTCAAGATGGCCTACAACCATTATTTTGGCCGGGGCGCCAAGAAGAGCTAGCCGCTCGCGCATTGGGTCGCCGCCAGTGGTTTTTTTGAAGCCGCTGGCGGCGGCGCGGTGCCTTGGCCCAGCGTTGCGTCGCCGGGGCGCCAGTTGGCGCCCTCCTTTTTGTCTCACGCCACACCACTACCCATGCAAAAACTCCTGTTGACCGTGGACCGCCTGTCCACCTGGTTTGGCAAGGCCAGTGCCTGGACTGTCGTCGCCTTGACGCTGCTCATCACCTGGGAGGTCTTCTCCCGCTATGCGCTGAACAAGCCGCATGCCTGGGTGCTTGATGCGCAGATCATGTTGTACGGCGTGCTGTTCATGATGGCGGGCGCCTATACCCTGGCCAAGAACGGGCATGTGCGTGGCGACGTGCTGTACGGCTTTTTCAGTCCTCGCACGCAGGCCACCGTGGACCTGGTGCTGTACATCCTGTTCTTCCTGCCCGGCGTCATCGCCATGACTTATGCGGGCTGGTATTTCTTTCAGGATTCACTGGCCATGCGCGAGCAGACCTTCAACGCCGACCCCATCCCGGTGTATCCCTTCAAATTTGTGGTGCCCATCGCCGGGGGCATCCTGCTGCTGCAGGGGGTGGTGGAGATCATTCGCTGCGTGATCTGCCTGCGCACCGGCGCCTGGCCGTCGCGTGAGGAAGATGTTGAGGAAGTGGACGTGGACAAGCTCAAGCAGATGGTGCATGTGAAGGATGCGGACATCGAAGCACTGGATCGGCTCGTCGTGACGAAAGGCGGTCAGTGATGAAAATCCGCAAGGAACTGTATTTCGGCTTCACGCTGATGGCGCTCATCATGACCGCGGCGCTGGTCATGGTGTTCAGCGTCGATCGCATGACCAACGGCCACTACGGCCTGCTCATGCTGTCCCTGGTGGTGGTGGCCATCATGCTGGGCTTTCCCACGGCTTTCACGCTCATGGGCATGGGCATGTTGTTTGCGTTCTTTGCCTACCACTCGGGCGAGCAGACGGCGGCCGGGGCCATGCAGCAGACGCTGGACTTGATGGTGCAGCGCGCGGTCTCGGTGATGGGCAACGATGTGCTGATCTCCATTCCGCTGTTCGTTTTCATGGGCTACCTGGTCGAGCGCGCCAACCTGATTGAAAAGCTGTTTCGCAGCCTGCACCTGGCCCTGGCCCGCCTGCCGGGCTCGCTGGCCGTGGCCACGCTGGTCACCTGCGCGGTGTTTGCGACGGCAACGGGCATCGTGGGGGCGGTGGTCACGCTCATGGGGCTGCTGGCGCTGCCGCAAATGCTGCGCGCTGGCTATGACGTGCGGCTGTCGGCAGGCACGATCACGGCCGGGGGCTGCCTGGGCATTCTGATTCCGCCGTCCGTGCTGCTGATCGTCTATGGCGCGACGGCCGGTGTATCGGTGGTGCAGCTGTACGCGGGCGCGTTCTTTCCGGGGCTGATGCTGGCGGGGCTGTACATCCTGTATGTGGTCTTCATGGCCAAGCTCAAGCCGCAGTGGGCGCCGCCGCTCTCGGCGCAGCAGCGCATGGTGCCGCTGCCGCAAGGCCTGGTTGCCATGGGGGCCCAATCCGAGGGCTGGGCGCTGGGCAGCCTGATCAATGGCCTCAAGGGCCGACGCAACCAGGGCGTTTCCACCGGGTACTTGCTGGGCCAGCTGGGCATCGCGCTGCTGCCGGCCGTTTTTTTCGCGGTGGTCGCCCTGGCCAGCTACCAAAGCGCCACGCGCGTGGTGGTGGAAGAGGCCTACACCGAGCTGCAGGCCATGGGTTCCGGGACCACGGAGGACGCGCCTTCTGCTGGCGGCCTGGCCGAACCTGAAGAGTCGGGCCTGGCGGAGCCCCCCAGCTCGGAGGGGCTGGCCGAGCCGCCGGGTTCCGAAGCGCTGGCAGAGCCACCGGGGACTGACGCCGTGGCCGAGCCACCGGGGGCCGAGCCCGTCGCCGCGCCGCCGTCTGTCGCAGGCGCAGCCGCCGAGCCCGCCGCCGCAGCCACCCAGGCGCCCACCACCAAACCCGCCTCCACC
>DAIQRN010000008.1:0-20038 GCA_036786185.1 Acidovorax sp.
ATTCAAATAATAGCTATTAGCGCTTGATGGATAAGCGCTAGATGCCAAAAAGGCCTAAAAACTATTGCAAGGTTTCTTTGGCAGCCACAGGCAAGGCCAGCGGCAGCACGGCGATACCCTCTTCCAGCAACTGCACGGCTTCATCGGCCGTGGCCTGGCCGCGAATGGCACGCTCCTGCACCTCGCCATGGTGCATGCGCCGCGCTTCCTCGGCGAAACCTGCGCCGACGTCCTCGGTGTTGGCAATGATCTTGCGCGACAGCGCAAGCCAGGCGGCCTGCAGTGCGGGCGGAAGACCCGCCCCGGCCTCCCCCACCAGTCCGCTGGCATGGTCTGCAGGTACGGGTTGGCGACTTTGAGGAAGGTTGGCGGCGGCCTGCGTTGCGGGCGCACGCGCGCCCAGGTTCAGCCGGGGAGCGCTAAGTCGTTTTTCGATGTGTTCGTCCCCACACATGGGGCATTGCACCAGCCCGCGCTCGCGCTGCCCCTGAAAGTCGTCCTCCGACGCGAACCAGCCTTCAAAGACATGGCCCAGCGGGCATTGCAGATCAAGCACCTTCATGGCGAGGGGGTTGCCGCAGGGTCAGCCGTGGCGGCGCAGCAGGTAGCGATAGACAAAGCCCGGAAAGGCCAGGGTGAGAAACAGCGTGCCTGTGATGGCATAGAACTCCCACCCTTGCGGAGCAATCTGCCCCGCGCGGCGCTCCAACAGCAGTGCCAGGCCGCCCACCAGAAAGTACAGCAGCACCAGCTCTGCCAACCGCCCGGCCAGCGGCTTGCGCGACTTGGCGGCGACCGGGCCCACTACCAGCCAACGCTGGTTCACAAACGGCAGGTTAGCGGCCATGAAGGCCACAATGATCACCAGCCAGACAGATCCGGTAAGAGACACTGGATGAACTAGCCGCTGCTGCGATCAGGTTGCCAGTGCCCGCACCACGGCGTCGGCGCACAGCGCCATCAGGCCGCCGGGCAACAGGCCCAGCACCAGCACCAGCGCGCCGTTGAGGGTGAGCACAACCCGCACGTCTGCCGGGGCCGACACACTGGATGCAGTCAGCGGTGCATCGAAATACATCACCTTCACGACGCGCAGATAGTAGAAGGCGCCGATCAGCGACATGATCACGGCGAACACGGCCAGTGCGATGTACAAGGCCTGGCCCGATGCGATCAATGCTTGCAGCACCGAGAGCTTGGCGTAAAAGCCCACCAGCGGCGGGATACCGGCCATGGAGAACAGGCACACGGCCATCACACCAGCGTACAACGGGCTGCGTTGGTTCAGACCGGCAAAGTCGGAGATCTCCTCGCTCTCGAACCCTTCACGGGCCAGCAACAGGATCACGCCGAATGCGGCCAGCGTGGTCAACACGTAGGTCACCACGTAGAACATGGATGCGCTGTAGGCGTTCTCTAC
Organism: Acidovorax sp.; assembly: GCA_036786185.1. GTDB lineage: Bacteria > Pseudomonadota > Gammaproteobacteria > Burkholderiales > Burkholderiaceae_C > Acidovorax. The sequence continues at coordinate 1,421 of DAIQRN010000008.1, forward strand.
CGCGTTGGCATCCACGTTGCCGTTGGCCACGCCCGACATCAGGCCCAGCAGCACAAAACCCATTTGTGAGATGGTCGAGTAGGCCAGCATGCGCTTGAGGTTGGTCTGTGCGATGGCCGCGAGGTTCCCCACCAGCAGCGAGCCAATGGCCAGCACGGCGAGCATCTGCTGCCAGTCAATGGCCAGCGGCAGCAAGCCGTCCACCAGCAAGCGAATGATGATGGCAAAGGCTGCCAGCTTGGGCGCGCCACCGATCATGAGCGTGATGGCCGTGGGTGCACCCTGGTACACGTCGGGAATCCACATGTGGAAAGGCACCGCACCCAGCTTGAACGCCAGCCCCGCCACGACGAACACCAGGCCGAACACCAGCACCTGGTGGCGGATCTGGCCGGAGTTGACGGCCTTGAAGACCTGGCCGATGTCCAGGGAGCCGGTCGCACCGTAGATCATGGACAAGCCATACAGCAGGAAGCCGCTGGCCATGGCGCCGAGCACGAAGTACTTCATGGCGGCTTCGGTGGCGGTGGCGTTGTCGCGGCGCAGGGCCACCAGCGCGTAGCTCGACAGGGTCAACAGCTCCAGGCCCAGGTAGATCACGAGGAAGTTGTTGCCCGAGATCATGATGAACATGCCCAGGAGTGCAAACATCGCCAGCGTGAACATCTCGCCGCCGCGCAACATGCCGCGGTCCGCCGCATAGGGGCGCGCATAGACCAGGGTGATCATCATGGCCACGGTGGCAAAGCACTTGAGCCAGTTGCCCATGGCATCGCTCACCACCATGTTGCCAAAGCCATAGAAGGTGTTGCCACTGGTGGCATACATGCCCTGCAAAGCCGCCACCACGGCCAACGTGAGCATGGTCAGCACATAGGTGCCCGTGCGGCGGGCGCTGTGCACGCCCAGATCGACCAGCGCGATCACGCAGGCCATGGTCAACAGCACGATCTCGGGGTAGATCGCCAGCCAGCTGATGTTGTCAATCATCTTTGAGTCTCTTAGTTCAGCTTGGAGAGCGCAACATGCTTGAGCAGTTCCGCCACCGAGGTGTCCATCACGTCCGTGAAAGGACGGGGATACAGGCCCATGGCCAGCACGGCGATGCCCAGCACGGCCAGCACCAGGAATTCACGGCCGTTGATGTCGGTCAGGCCCTTGACGTTGTCGTTGCCCACCGGACCCAGGTACACGCGCTTGAACATCCACAGCGTGTAGGCCGCGCCAAAGATCAGCGCGGTGGCAGCAGCCAGGCCAATCCAGAAGTTGGCCTTGGTCGCGCCCAGGATCACCATCCACTCGCCCACAAAACCGGCGGTGCCCGGCAGGCCGCAGTTGGCCATGGCGAACAGCAGCGCAAAGGCTGTGAAGTTGGGCATGGTGTTGACCACGCCACCGTACGCGGAAATCTCGCGGGAGTGCACGCGGTCGTACAGCACGCCGATGGACAGGAACATGGCGCCCGACACAAAGCCGTGGGCAATCATCTGCACCAGGCCACCAGAAACGCCCAGATCATTGAAGATGAAGAAGCCCAGCGTGACGAAGCCCATGTGCGCTACGGACGAATAGGCCACCAGCTTCTTCATGTCCTTCTGAACCATGGCCACCAGGCCCACGTAGATCACGGCAATCAGCGACAGCGCAATCATCAGCCAGGCCCACTCGCGCGAGGCGTCGGGGGCGATGGGCATGGAAAAGCGCAGGAAGCCGTAAGCGCCCAGCTTCAGCATGATGGCGGCCAGCACGGCAGAGCCGCCGGTGGGCGCCTCCACGTGCACGTCGGGCAGCCAGGTGTGTACCGGCCACATCGGCACCTTCACGGCAAAGGCAGCGAAGAAGGCGAAGAACAGCAGGGTTTGTGCACGGCCGCTCAGGGGCAGTTGGTGCCACGTTGCGATGTCGAAGCTGCCACCCGACTGGTTGTACAGGTAGATCAGCGCAATCAGCATCAAGAGCGAGCCGAGCAACGTGTACAGGAAGAACTTGAAGGCTGCATAGATCTTGTTCGGGCCGCCCCAGATACCGATGATCAGGTACATCGGGATCAGTGTGGCCTCGAAGAACACGTAGAACAGCATGCCGTCCAGGGCCGTGAACACACCGATCATGAGACCCGAGAGGATCAGGAACGCACCCATGTACTGGTTGACGCGCTCGGTGATGGATTCCCAGGACGCGATCACCACAATGACCGTGATGAACGCCGTCAGGGGCACAAACCAGAATGAGATGCCATCCACACCCAGGTGGTAATGCACGCTGAAACGCTCGATCCAGACCGCATTCTCGACGAACTGCATCGCGGCAGTGCCCAGCTGAAAGTCGCTGTACAGCGGCAACGTGACCAGAAAGCCAATCAGCGCGCCCACCAGCGCCAGCCAGCGCACGGCGCGGGCATGCTCATCCCGCCCAATGGCCAGCAGCAGCACACCGAAGGCGATCGGCGTCCAGATTGCAAGACTCAACAGACCCATTTGTTGTTTTCCTTATTTGATGAGCTGCAGCAACGCATCGCCCCAGACAAACCAGGTCATCAGCGCGAAGACCCCCAGGATCATCACCAGCGCGTAATGGAAGATGAAGCCAGACTGAATCCAGCGGACCACGCCGGAGATGCCGCGCACCACTTTCCAAGAGCCATTGACCAGAGTGCCGTCGATGATGGCCTGATCGCCACCCTTCCACAGGCCCACGCCCAGGGCGCGTGCACCACGGGCCAGGATGTTTTCGTTGATCCAGTCCAGGTAGTACTTGTTTTCGAGCAACGTATAGACCGGCATGCACATGCGCTTGATGGCGGTCGGCAACGCCGGGTTGACCATGTACATGTAGTACGCAGCCGCCACACCTGCCAGCGCCAGCCAGAAGGGTGCCGTCTGCAAGCCATGCACAGCCATGGCCACGGGGCCGTGGAAGATCTCCGCCAGCTTGGCCATGGCAGGGTGCTTGGCGGCATCGACAAAGATCACGTCCTTGAAGAAGTCACCGAATAGCATGGGCTGGATGAACATGAAGCCCACCACCACCGAGGGGATGGCCAGCAGCACCAGGGGCACCGTCACCACCCAGGGGGATTCGTGCGGTTCGTGGTGGTCGTCATGGCCGTGGTGGTCATCGTGGTGCGCATCGGGGTTTTGATCGAAGCGCTCCTTGCCATGGAAGACCAGGAAGTACATGCGGAACGAGTAGAACGCGGTGATGAACACACCCGCCAGCACCGCGAAGTGTGCGAAGCCAGCCGCAGGCAGGTGGCTGAAATGCACCGCCTCAATGATGCTGTCCTTGGAGTAGAAACCCGAGAACAGGGGCGTTCCGATCAGCGCCAGCGATCCCAGCAGCGAGGTGATCCAGGTGATGGGCATGTACTTGCGCACGCCACCCATCCAGCGGATGTCCTGGTTGTGGTGCATGCCCATGATGACCGAGCCGGCACCGAGGAACAGCAGCGCCTTGAAGAACGCATGGGTCATCAGGTGGAACACGGCCACCGAGTAGGCCGATGCCCCCAGCGCCACCGTCATGTAACCGAGCTGCGACAGCGTGGAATACGCCACCACGCGCTTGATGTCGTTCTGAATGATGCCCAGGAAACCCATGAACAACGCTGTGATGGCACCGATCACCAGGATAAAGTTGAGCGCGCTGTCCGACAGCTCGAACAGCGGCGACATCCGCGACACCATGAAGATACCGGCGGTCACCATGGTGGCCGCGTGGATCAATGCCGAGATAGGCGTCGGGCCTTCCATTGAGTCGGGCAGCCACACGTGCAGCGGGAATTGGGCAGATTTGCCCATGGCACCGATGAACAGGCAAATGCAGATCACAGTGATCAGCATCCAGTCGGTGCCGGGGAACGCCAGCCCCCCCAGTTCACCCGACTTGGCGAAGATCTCGCTGTAGTTGAGGGTGCCGGTGTAAGCAGCGATCAGGCCAATGCCCAGGATGAAGCCAAAGTCACCCACACGGTTGACGAGAAAGGCTTTCATGTTGGCGAAGATCGCCGTGGGCTTGTTGAACCAGAAGCCGATCAGCAGGTAGGACACCAGGCCCACGGCTTCCCAACCGAAGAACAGTTGCAGCAGGTTGTTGCTCATGACCAGCATGAGCATGGAGAAGGTGAACAGCGAGATGTAGGCGAAGAAGCGGTTGTAGCCGTCATCCTCTTCCATATAGCCGATGGTGTAGATGTGCACCATCAGCGACACGAAGGTGACCACCACCATCATCATGGCCGTGAGGCTGTCGATCAGGAAGCCCACTTCCATCTTCAGGCCGCCCACCACCATCCAGGTATAGAGTGTCTCGTTGAAGCGAGCGCCATCCAGGGCCACGCTCTTGAGCGTCATGGCAGACAGCACAAACGCCACCAGCACCCCCAGAATGGTCAGGGTGTGCGAGAGACGACGGCCAATCCAGTTGCCACCGAAGGTCGTGCCGAAAATGCCGGCCAGCAAGGCGCCCGCCAGCGGTGCAAGCGGCACGGCCAGAAGCGTTGAAGCAGAAAGGGTTTGACTCATTCTTGAGAACCTTGGGAATGCTGGGAATCCCTCAACCCTTGAGGGTATTGAGGTCTTCCGCGTTGATGCTGGACTTGTTGCGGAACAAGAGCACCAGGATGGCCAAGCCAATGGCCGACTCGGCGGCTGCCACGGTCAGGATGAAGAATACGAACACCTGCCCATGCATGTCGCCCAGATAGTGGGAGAACGCCACAAAATTCATGTTGACCGCCAGCAGCATCAGCTCAATGGCCATCAGCAGCACGATCAGGTTCTTGCGGTTCAGGAAGATGCCGATCACCGCCAACGCGAACAGCATCGCACCCAGCGAGAGAAAGTGGCCCAGGGTCAGTGTCATGCTTTTTTCTCCTCGGCGGCAGGCTCTACTGGCACTTCGGGTGCTGCCTTTTGGGTGGCGGCCACCTTGACCACCGCCAGACGATCAGCGGCACGCACGCGGATCTGCTTCGCAGGATTAATGGCCTTGCTGTCCTTGCGCTGGCGCAGCGTCAACGCAATGGCGGCAATCATGGCCACCAGCAAGATCACGGCCGCAATTTCAACGGGATACAGATACTCTGTGTAGAGCAGCTTGCCCAGTGCCTTGGCGTTGGAATACGGCACCACCTGGCCAGCAGCGTCCACGGCGACAGCCACGGCCTTGGGTTCATCCATGCCGCGGAAGCCCCCCATCAGCACGGCCGCCATTTCCAGGGCAATCAATGCGCCGATCGTAGCCGCCAACGGGAAGTGTTTCCAGAAGCCCTTGCGCACAGCATCGATGCGGATGTCCAGCATCATGACCACGAACAGGAACAGCACCATCACCGCACCGAGGTACACCAACACCAGCACGATGGCCAAAAACTCCGCCTTGAGCAGCAACCACACAGCGGCGGCTTGCGAAAAAGCAAGGATGAGGTACAGCACTGCATGCACGGGATTGCGGGCAGTGATCACCCGGAAGGCTGCAAACAACAGCACCACCGAGAAGAGATAGAAGAAACCAGTCTTGGCGTCCATGAATCGGGTCTTTATAGAAAGTCTGGCAAAGAGGCCGCGCTCAGCACCGCTCAGCGGTACTTCGCGTCTGCAGCCTTGGCTGCCGCGATTTCGCCTTCGTACCGGTCACCCACGGCCAGGAGCATGTCTTTCGTGAAATACAGATCACCTCGTTTTTCACCGTGATACTCAAGAATGTGGGTTTCCACGATTGAGTCCACCGGGCAGCTTTCCTCGCAGAAACCGCAGAAGATGCACTTGGTCAGGTCGATGTCATAACGCGTGGTACGGCGCGAACCGTCGGCGCGAACATCTGATTCAATGGTGATCGCCATGGCGGGGCAAACAGCCTCGCACAGCTTGCAGGCAATGCAGCGCTCTTCGCCATTGTCATAGCGGCGCAGCGCATGCAGGCCACGGAAACGGGGCGATAGAGGCGTCTTCTCCTCAGGGAACTGCACGGTCACTTTGCGACGAAACGCGTAGCGCCCGGTCAGGGCCATGCCCTTGAGCAACTCCACGAGCATGAAGCTCTTGAAGAAATCCTTGATCGAAAAAGGTGCAGCAGCAGCAACAGCAGTCATTCGTGTCCCCGCTTATTTCCAGATATTCCAAGGCGAGAGCAACCACCCGCCCACAAAAACCAAGTAGACCAACGTGACTGGAATGAAGATCTTCCAACCCAGACGCATGATCTGGTCATAGCGAAAGCGTGGGAAGGTAGCCCGGATCCAGATGAACATGGACACCACCAAGAAAGTCTTCGCACCCAGCCAGATCCAGCCTGGAATCCAGTTGAGCAAAGCGCTGTCGATAGGCGACATCCAGCCACCCAGGAACATCAGCACCGCCAAAATGGAGACCAGCCACATGCTGGCGTATTCGGCCAGGAAGAAGATCGCGAAACCCATGCCCGAGTATTCGACCATGTGACCTGCCACGATTTCCGCCTCGCCCTCCACCACGTCGAAGGGGTGGCGGTTGACTTCGGCCACACCAGAAATCAAATAAACAATGAAGATCGGCAGCAGCGGGAGCCAGTTCCACGACAGGAACGTCAACCCCTTGTCGGCAGCCATGCCGCGCCCCTGCGCCATGACGATTTCGGTCAGGTTCATGCTGCCCGACACCATGATCACCACCAGGAAGCAGAAACCCATTGCGATCTCATAGCTCACCATCTGGGCCGAAGCACGCAGCGCGCCCAGGAAGGCGTACTTGGAGTTCGATGCCCAGCCCGCAATGATCACACCGTACACCTCGATGGAGGTGATGGCCATCACCAGCAGCAGGCCAGCGTTGATATTGGCCAGCGCCACATCGGGACCAAAAGGGATGGCGACCCAGGCAGCCAGCGCCGGCATGATAGCCATGATGGGGCCCAGCACGAACAGCCCTTTGCTGGCGGCGGTGGGCTGAATGATTTCCTTGGTCAGCAGCTTCACCGCGTCAGCGATAGGCTGCAGCAAGCCCATGGGACCCACACGGTTGGGGCCATGGCGCACCTGCATGAAGCCCAACAGCTTACGCTCCCACAAAGTGAGGTAAGCCACAGCACCCATCAGGGGTGCCAGGATGCAGACGATCTTGATGAGAATCCAAAGCACCGGCCAGGCGATGCCAGTCCACCATCCAAACGAAAGCAGGTTCAGGCCCGCGTTGTAGATCGCGTCGATCATGCGGCCACTCCTTCACGTGCCATGCGCGCGTCGGCAGTGAGCTGCAGCGACGTGGAACGGCGCACCAGGCCGTCCAGTTGATAGATGGAAGCCACCACAGGTTCGCCAACGGCGTCCATGACGACAGGCACCGTCGCTTTCACGGCGTTCGACAGCTGCTCGGCCGGCAACTCAGTGACCGTGCCCGCGGGAGCATTCGTGGCGCGGGCCAGAACATCCTGGGAGGTTTCGAAGTCGAAGCCAGGCACGCCCAACAGGTTGGCCAGTACACGCAGGACCTTCCAGGCGGGACGGGTATCGCCCAGGGGGCGCACCACGGCGTGGAAGCTTTGCAGGCGCCCCTCGGCATTGACGAAGCTGCCCGATGTTTCCGTGAATGGAGCAATTGGCAACAGAACGTCACTGAACTCCATGTTGGCCTTGAAGGGGCTCAACGTGACCACCATTTCCGCACCAGCCAGAACTGCGGCAGCTTGTGCCCCCGCCGCAGAATCGTGAACTGGTTCGGTATTGAGCAGTACCGCCGCCTTCAAACCACCGGAGAGCATTTGAGCTGCATTCAAACCACCGTTGACAGGGTGAGCGCCCACAAATTGCGCACCCACCGTGTTGGCAGCTTCCGTAAGGTAGCCCACGGTTGCACCCGTGTTCTCGGCAATCCAGTGGGCCAGCGCCAGCAGTTGGCTGGCCTGCGCATGGTGCGCGGCCGCGTTGCCCAGCAGCACGGCCTTGCGCTCGCCGCCCAGCAGGGAACGTGCGATGGCCTGGGCCACCTCACTCGCAGCGCTTGCGCCCTGAGGAGCGGCAACACCCTTCTCCTGCGCCACGGCAGCGGCAATGCCACCCAGCGTCTGCACCCATTCGGCAGCGCCCTGCACCACGAAGGGTTGCACGGGCATGGCCCAATCCTTCGCCACCGAACCGATGGCGCTGACCTGGCAGCCATGGCGTGCCGCCTGGCGGATGCGCTGGGCAAACAGCGGATGGTCCTTGCGCAGGTTGGAGCCCACGACCAGCACGCGCTGCAGCGTGGACAGGGAGGCGATGGATGTGCCCAGCCACCGGATGCCTTCGGGCGTGGCGAACTCGGCGTTGCGCAGGCGGTAGTCGATGTTGTCGCTGCCGATGCCACGCACCAGCGCGCTCGCCAGGTACAGCTCTTCGAGCGTGCTGTGCGGGCTCACCAGGGCACCGATGCTGCCCGCGCCGTGGTCGCTCTTGATGTTCTTGAGGCCATTGGCCACGTATTCCAGCGCGGTCTGCCAGTCGACGTCCTTCCACACCCCGCCCTGCTTGAGCATGGGCTGGGTGAGGCGGTCATCGCCATTGAGCGCTTCGTAGGAGAAACGGTCACGGTCGGCAATCCAGCATTCGTTGACAGCTTCATTCTCCAGGGGCACAACGCGCATGACCTTGTGGTTCTTCACCTGGACAATCAGGTTGGAACCCGTCGAATCGTGTGGGCTCACCGAGCGCCGGCGGGAAAGTTCCCAGGTGCGGGCGCTGTAGCGGAAAGGTTTGCTGGTCAGCGCGCCCACGGGGCAGATGTCGATCATGTTGCCCGACAGCTCGGAGTCCACTGTGTCGCCTGCGACCGTGGTGATTTCGGAGTGTTCGCCGCGGTGGATCATGCCCAGCTCCATCACGCCGGCTACTTCTTGCCCAAAACGTACGCAACGGGTGCAGTGGATGCAGCGACTCATTTCCTGCATGGAAATCAGTGGGCCGACGTCCTTGACGGGCACTACGCGCTTTTCCTCTTCGTAGCGCGAAGAAGAGCCACCGTAACCGACGGCCAGATCCTGCAGCTGGCACTCACCGCCCTGGTCGCAGATGGGGCAATCCAGCGGGTGGTTGATCAGCAGGAACTCCATGACCGACTGCTGGGCCTTGATGGCCTTGTCGCTCTTGGTGCGCACGATCATGCCCTGCGTCACAGGAGTGGCGCAGGCGGGCATGGGCTTGGGAGCCTTTTCCACATCCACCAGGCACATGCGGCAGTTGGCGGCGATGGAAAGCTTCTTGTGGTAGCAGAAATGGGGGATGTAGGTGCCCGCCTTCTCTGCGGCATGCATCACCATGCAGCCCTCGGCGACTTCTACTTTCTGACCGTCCAGTTCAATTTCAACCATATGCTTGTCTCGCGATCAGGCGGCTTTCGCGGCCTGCTTGGAAGCGTTCTGGATCTTCGCTTCAAACTCGTGGCGGAAGTGCTTGATCATGGCGCGCACCGGCATGGCAGCCGCATCGCCCAGTGCACAAATCGTGCGCCCCATGATGTTCACAGACACCGAGTCCAACAGCTCGATATCTTCCGGACGGCCTTGGCCATGCTGAATACGATGGACCACTCGCCACAGCCATCCAGTGCCCTCCCGGCAGGGCGTGCACTGGCCACACGACTCGTGGGAATAGAAGTACGACAGGCGCAACAGGCTCTCCACCATGTCGCGCGAATCGTCCATCACGATCACGGCACCCGAACCCAGCATGGAGCCTGCCTTCGCGATGGAGTCATAGTCCATCGTGCATTCCATGATGATATCGGCGGGCAGCACGGGCGACGAAGAACCACCAGGGATTACGGCCTTGAGCTTGCGACCTGTGCGTACACCGCCCGCCAACTCCAGCAACTTGCTGAAAGGCGTGCCCATAGGCACTTCATAGTTGCCGGGCAGGTTCACGTCACCACTGACCGAAAATATCTTAGTGCCGCCGTTATTAGGCTTGCCGCATTCGAGATAGGCTTGGCCACCATTGCGAATGATCCAGGGGACAGCCGCAAAGGTCTCAGTGTTGTTGATGGTGGTGGGCTTGCCGTACAGGCCAAAGCTGGCGGGGAATGGGGGCTTGAAGCGGGGTTGCCCCTTCTTGCCTTCCAGCGACTCCAGCAGCGCTGTTTCTTCACCGCAGATGTAGGCGCCAAAGCCGTGGTGGGCATGCAGCTGGAAACTGAAGCTGCCGCCCAGAATATTGCTGCCCAGATACCCTGCAGCACGCGCCTCTTCCAACGCCGCCTCGAAGCGCTCGTAGCTCTGGAAGATCTCGCCGTGGATGTAGTTGTAGCCCACGGAGATGCCCATCGCGTAGGCCGCGATGATCATGCCTTCGATCACGATATGGGGATTGAACTGAAGGATGTCGCGGTCCTTGCAGGTACCTGGCTCGCCCTCGTCCGAGTTGCAGACCAAGTATTTCTGGCCAGGAAACGAGCGGGGCATGAAGCTCCACTTGAGTCCCGTAGGAAAACCTGCACCGCCGCGGCCGCGCAAGCCCGATTCCTTGACCGTGGCAATCACTTGGTCCTGTGTCAGCCCCTCGCCGCCATCCTTGCCAAGGATGCGGCGCAGCGCCTGATAGCCACCACGTGCCTCGTAGTCCTTGATACTCCAGTTACTGCCGTTCAACCCTGCATAGATCTGGGGATCAATATGGCGGTCATGAAAACAGGTTTGAACGCCTGTTGCCTGGAACTGGGAAAGAATCTGTGCTGCCGTGGTCATCACTTGCCCTCCGCCGCACGCAAACCATCAACCAGCTGATCCAGCTTGTCGTTGTCCATAAAGCTGCACATGGTGCGGTCATTGACCAACATGACGGGCGCATCAGCGCACGCACCCAGGCACTCGCACTGCTGCAGCGTGAACATGCCGTCGGCCGTGGTTTCGCCCATGGACACGCCCAGCTTCTTTTCCAGGTGGTGCAGTGCTCGCTGCCCATCGCGCAACTGGCATGGGAGGTTGGTGCACACGTTGAGCTTGTACTTGCCCACCGGCTGCTGGTTGTACATGTTGTAGAAGGTCGTGACCTCATGCACCGCGATTTGAGGCATGCCCAGCACTTCGGCAATCACAGCTTCGCTTTCGGCGCTGACAAAGCCTTGCTCTTGCTGCACGATGGACAGGCAGGCCATCACGGCAGATTGCTTTTGCTCTGCAGGGTATTTGGCCACTTCACGCGCAAAACGCGCACGCGTCGCTTCGGTAATCATCGGTCAATCTCTCCGAACACGATGTCCATGGTGCCAATGATGGCCACGGCATCCGCAATCATGTGACCCCGCGCCATTTCATCCAAGGCGGCCAGGTGCACGAACCCGGGCGCACGGATCTTCAGGCGATAAGGCTTGTTGGCCCCGTCGCTCACAAGATAAATGCCAAACTCGCCCTTGGGGTGCTCCACCGCCGCATAGGCCTCCCCTTCGGGCACATGGAAGCCTTCAGTGAACAGCTTGAAGTGGTGGATCAGCTCTTCCATGTTGGACTTCATGGATTCTCGCGCTGGCGCAGCCACCTTGTGGTTGTCGGTAATGACGGGGCCGGGATTGGCGCGCAGCCAGTCCACGCACTGCTTGATGATGCGATTGGACTCGCGCATCTCCTGCACACGCACGAGATAGCGGTCATAACAGTCACCCGTCTTGCCAACCGGCACGTCGAAGTCCATGCGGTCATAGACATCGTAGGGCTGCGTCTTGCGCAAGTCCCAGGCGATGCCGGAACCACGAATCATGGGTCCCGTCATGCCCAGGTTCAGCGCGCGCTCGGGCGGAACAACGCCAATGCCCACGGTACGCTGCTTCCAGATGCGATTGTCGGTGAGCAGGGTTTCATACTCATCCACGCACTTGGGGAAGCGCTGTGTGAAGTCGTCGATGAAATCCAGCAGGGAGCCCTGGCGGTTGCTGTTCAGCGCCTCGATGGCCTTGGCATTCTTGATCTTGCTGACTTTGTATTGCGGCATGCTGTCCGGCAGATCACGGTACACGCCGCCCGGACGGAAGTACGCCGCGTGCATGCGTGCGCCGGAGACGGCCTCGTACATATCGAACAGGTCTTCGCGCTCACGGAAGGTGTAGATCAGAATGGTGGAGCTACCGCAGTCATTGCCGTGCGAACCCAGCCACATCAGGTGGTTCAGCAGGCGCGTGATTTCGGAGAACATCACGCGGATGTATTGGGCACGCTCAGGTACTTCCAGACCCAGCAATTTTTCGATGGCCAGACAGTAGGCGTGCTCGTTGCACATCATCGAAACGTAATCCAGCCGGTCCATGTAAGGCAGCGACTGGATGTAGGTCTTGTGTTCGGCCAGTTTTTCAGTGGCACGGTGGAGCAGACCGATGTGCGGATCAGCACGCTGCACCACTTCGCCATCGAGCTCCAGCACCAGACGCAGCACGCCGTGCGCGGCCGGATGCTGCGGACCAAAGTTCAGGGAATAGTTCTTGATTTCAGCCATGATGAATCACCTGATGCGCCAAGCGCCTCAGTGCAGGCCTCCGTACTTGTCTTCGCGGATGATGCGGGGCGTGATCTCTCGCGGCTCGATCGACACGGGCTCATAGACGACGCGGCGCTGCTCGGCGTCATAGCGCATTTCCACATGGCCCGACAACGGAAAGTCCTTGCGGAAAGGGTGACCGATGAAACCGTAGTCGGTCAGGATGCGGCGCAGGTCGTTGTGCCCATCAAACACAATGCCAAACAAATCAAACGCCTCGCGCTCATACCAGTTGGCAGAGTTCCAGAGATCAGACACCGACGCCACTATCGGAAAATCATCATCCGGACAAAAAACCTTCACGCGCACGCGCTGGTTCAGGCTCACGGACAGCAGATGCGACACCACACAGTAGCGCGCGCCCTCATTCACTTGATCGGCGTAGGAGGAATAGTCCACCCCGCACAAGTCCACCAGTTGCTCGAATCGGCAACCTTCGGCATCGCGCAGAACGCGCATCGCATCGAGGTAATCGGCCGCAGCAACCACCACAGTCACCTCATCCAGAGTCACCGTGATCTGGCGCACCTTGACGCCCAGTGCGGCAGCGATGTTGTCCTTGAGTTTCTCAGGCCGAATGGCAACAGAAGTCATCATCAACCCCCTTCAGACGCGAGCAATGGTGTTGGTGCGGCGGATTTTCTGCTGCAGCTGGATGATTCCGTAGATCAGCGCTTCTGCCGTGGGCGGGCAACCCGGCACATACACATCCACGGGCACGATGCGATCACAGCCACGCACCACCGAATAACTGTAGTGGTAGTAGCCGCCGCCATTGGCGCAAGACCCCATCGACAGCACCCAGCGCGGCTCGGACATCTGGTCGTACACCTTGCGCAAGGCGGGCGCCATCTTGTTGCACAGCGTACCGGCAACGATCATCAGGTCGGACTGGCGCGGGCTGGCACGAAACACCTCGGCACCAAAACGGCCGATGTCATAGCGGGCCGCTGCCGCGTGCATCATCTCGACGGCACAGCAGGCCAAGCCAAAAGTCATGGGCCACAGAGAGCCCGTCTTGGCCCAGTTCACCACGGAGTCATAGCTCGTGGTGATGAAACCTTCCTTCATCACGCCTTCAATCATTGCATCATCCTTGCTGCTGAAGCCAGCTCATTCCCAGTCCAGGGCACCCTTTTTCCACTCGTAGGCAAAGCCCACAACCAGAATGGCCAGGAACACCACGACCGCCACGAAACCGGGCATACCGACTTCGTGCAACGTGACCGCCCAAGGGAAGAGGAAGGCGATTTCGAGGTCGAACAGAATGAACAAGATGGCCACAAGGTAGTAGCGCACATCGAACTTCATGCGCGCATCCTCGAAAGCCTCGAAGCCGCATTCGTAAGGGGAATTTTTTGCGGCATCCGGGCGGTTGGGGCCCAGTATGTAGCCTAGAACAAGGGGGACAACGCCAACGGCGATGCCGACCAAGATGAACAAAAGGACGGGGAGGTACTGATCGAGGTTCATCTTGAGGATGTGCTCACCGCTGTGGCCCGCCCATCAGGACCCGGACAGGGTCTGCAGGCAGGCCTTTATTTGGTGCCGTCGGCGAGACTCGAACTCGCACAGCTTTCGCCACTACCCCCTCAAGATAGCGTGTCTACCAATTTCACCACGACGGCTGTTGTGTGTGCCTGGATGGCGTGAGGAACCTTGCGGTTTTGGCTCTCCAGACAATCAAGGATTCTACCCCGGAAAAACCCTGCTTCGGCTCCGGCGAACCAATTTAGTGCGGTTTATTTGGTCGGGATCTGCGCTGCGCCCGATGCAAGCTCGGCAGGTGCCGCAGCAGCATCCGGTGCAGACGCCGCAGGCGCGGCGCCAGCGGGCACGGCAGCCGCAGGTGTTTCCAGCACACTGCCCGTACTCGCGGGGCGCGAGTTGCCAAAATAGGCCAGCGCCAGAGTGGCGACAAAGAACACCGCCGCCAGGACGGCCGTGGTGCGCGACAGAAAGTTGGCACTGCCACTGGCACCGAACAGACTGCCCGAGCTGCCGCTGCCAAATGCAGCGCCCATGTCGGCGCCCTTGCCGTGCTGCACCAGCACCAGCCCGATCATGCCCAGAGCCGCCAGCATCTGCACCGCCAAAACCACATTCACGATCATGTTCATTCTCTGTTCACTCCTGATATTTGAAGACTTGTGCCACACCCTCAGCGGGCGGCGGCAATGATTTGTAGAAAGTCGGGCGCCTTGAGCGACGCCCCACCGACCAGCCCACCGTCGATATCGGGCTGTGCGAGCAACTCGGCAGCATTGGCAGCGTTCATGCTGCCGCCATACAAAAGACGGATCCGGTCGGCATGCTCGCTGGCAGCGGCCAGTTGAGCCCGCAACACGGCGTGCACCGCCTGCGCCTGTTCCGGCGACGCGGTGCGGCCGGTGCCAATGGCCCAGACGGGTTCGTAAGCCACCACCACTTCGCTGATGCAGTGGCCGTTGAGATGGATCACCGCTGCCAGCTGGCGTTTCACCACGGCTTCGGTCTGCCCGGCTTCACGTTCTTGCAGCGTTTCGCCCACGCAGACAATGGGGGTGATGCCTGCCGCCAGCGCGCGCTGCGCCTTCTCTGCCACGACGGCATCGGTCTCGCCGTGGTATTGGCGACGCTCGGAGTGGCCCACCAGGGCGTACCGCGCGCCAAAGTCGCGAAGCATAGCGGCCGACACTTCACCGGTATAGGCCCCAGCTTCGTGCTTTGACACATCCTGCGCAGCCACCGCCACAGTAGAGCCTGCCGTCAGCGCTTGCACCTGCGCCAGATACGGTGCAGGCACGGCCACCGCAACATCGCAAACGGCATCTGCCAAGTCCGCCACGATAGCCTTGAGCAAGGCCTCATTGGCAGCGAGGCTGCCATTCATCTTCCAGTTGCCGGCAATGAGTTTCTTCTTGCTGTTCATGGTCACCACGTCAAAACGATCTTGCCAATATGTTGGTTGGACTCCATCAGCGCATGCGCATCACCCGCCTGCGCCGCTGCAAAGGTGCTGTGGATGACAGGACGCACGCGCCCCGACTCCAGCAAGGGCCACACCTGCTCGCGCAGCGCACGCGCGATGGCGCCTTTGAACGCCACAGAGCGCGGTCGCAAGGTGGAGCCAGTGATGGTGAGACGACGCCGCAGCACCAGCCCCGCATTGAAACCACTCTTGACACCGCCCTGCACCGCAATGATCACCAGGCGGCCATCCTCTGCCAGGCATTCCACTTCGCGCGCCACATAGTCGCCCGCCACCATGTCCAGCACCACATCCACACCCTTGCCGCCGGTAATGCGCTGAACCTCAGCCACAAAGTCCTGCGACTTGTAGTTGATGGCATGGTGCGCACCCCATTGCAGGCAGGCCGCGCATTTTTCATCGCTGCCCGCCGTGGCGATGACGGTAGCGCCCCAGGCACGCGCCAGTTGCATCGCGGTCACGCCAATGCCGCTGGTACCACCCTGCACCAGCAGGCTTTCGCCCGCCTGCAGACGCCCCCGGTCAAACACATTGCTCCAGACCGTGAAGAAGGTCTCTGGCAGCGAGGCCGCCTCGATGTCGCTGAAGTCCGCCGGCACCGGCAGGCACTGCACCACCGGCGCCACGCACCATTGCGCATAGCCTCCGCCCGCCACCAGCGCGCAAACGCGGTCACCCACGCGGAGACCCGCCTGGGCCATGGCTGCGGCATCGCCAGACTCGACCACGCCCGCCACCTCCAGCCCCGGCAAATCCGAAGTGCCCGGCGGCGGCGCGTAGTGCCCCATGCGCTGCAGCACGTCGGGGCGGTTGATGCCACTGGCGGTCACACGGATCAGCAGTTCGCCCGCCCCAGGCTGCGGCACCGGGCGTTCACCCAGGCGCAGCACCTGCGGCCCGCCAAAAGCACTGATCTCGACAGCCTGCATGTTGCGATTCATTCCGCAGAGGGGTTTTGAATGATTTTGGCCTCTAGCGCCCTACCATCAAGCGCTAGAAGCTATTCAATTAATAGCAAACCAGACTCCGCACGGCAGCGCCGCGCGGAGCGCCGAATTACTGCTGTTGCTGCTGTTGCTGATCCGACGATTGGCGGCCACCTTCGCGATGGTGGTCACGGCGCGGCTCGCGGTCGCCGCGCTCGGCAGGCGCGGGGCGGTCGCTACCGCCCGCTGGGCGCTCTGCCAGCACCTTCATCGACAGCTTGATGCGTCCCTTTTCGTCGGTTTCCATGACCTTGACCTTCACGATCTGGCCTTCGGTCAGGTAGTCGGACACCTTCTCGACACGCTCGTGCGCGATCTGACTGATGTGCAACAGCCCGTCCTTGCCGGGCAGCAGATTGATCAGTGCGCCGAAGTCCAGGATCTTGGTCACAGGGCCTTCGTAGATCTTGCCGATTTCGACCTCGGCCGTGATCTGCTCGATGCGGCGCTTGGCTTCGTCGGCCTTGGTGGCGTCGGTCGCAGCGATGGTGATGGTGCCGTCTTCCTCAATGTTGATCTGGCAGCCGGTCTCTTCGGTCAGCGCACGGATCACCGCGCCACCCTTGCCGATCACGTCACGGATCTTCTCGGGGTTAATCTTCATCGTGTAGAGCTTGGGCGCGAAGTTGGACACTTCGGTCTTGGCCTCGCCCATGGCTTCCTGCATCTTGCCCAGGATGTGCATGCGCGCTTCCTTGGCCTGGGCCAGGGCGACCTGCATGATTTCCTTGGTGATGCCCTGGATCTTGATGTCCATCTGCAGCGCGGTGATGCCGCTGGTGGTTCCGGCCACCTTGAAGTCCATGTCGCCCAGGTGATCTTCGTCACCCAGGATGTCGGTCAGCACGGCAAAGCGGTTGTCTTCCTTGATCAGGCCCATGGCGATGCCGGCCACGTGCGCCTTCATAGGCACACCGGCGTCCATCATGGACAGGCAGCCGCCGCAGACGGAAGCCATCGACGACGAACCGTTGGATTCAGTGATTTCCGACACCACGCGGATGGTGTAGGGGAACTCTTCCTTGGTGGGCAGCACGGCGACGAGCGCACGCTTGGCCAGGCGGCCGTGGCCGATTTCACGGCGCTTGGTGCTGCCCATGCGACCCACTTCACCGGTGGCAAACGGTGGCATGTTGTAGTGGAACATGAAGCGGTCTTCAAACTCGCCCGCCAGCGCGTCGATGCGCTGCGCGTCGCGCTCCGTGCCCAACGTGGAGATCACCAGCGCCTGGGTTTCACCGCGCGTGAACAGGGCCGAGCCGTGCGTGCGGGGCAGCACGGAGTTGCGGATCTCGATGGGGCGCACGGTGCGCGTGTCGCGGCCGTCGATGCGGGGCTCACCGGACAGAATCTGGCTGCGCACGATCTTGGCTTCGATGTCGAACAGCAGGCCTTCGACCTTGACGGCGTCGAACTCCACACCTTCGGCCTTCAGCGCAGCAAACACGGAAGCCGTGGCCTCACGCAGTGCGTGCGTGCGGGCCTGCTTGCTGCGGATCTGGTAGGCAGCGCGCAGCTTGTCTTCGGCCAGGCCAGCGACCTTGGCGATGAAGGGTTCGTCCTTGGCGGGAGCCTGCCAGTCCCACACGGGCTTGCCAGCGTCGCGCACCAGTTCATGGATGGCGTTGATGGCCACCTTGCCCTGCTCGTGACCGAACACCACGGCGCCCAGCATCACGTCTTCAGGCAGTTGCTGCGCTTCGGACTCGACCATCAGCACGGCTGCCTCGGTACCGGCGACGACCAGGTCCATCTGCGAGCTCTTGCGCAGGGTCTGGCCGGGGTTCAGCACATATTCGCCATTGATGTAGCCCACGCGCGCAGCGCCAATGGGGCCATTGAACGGGATGCCGGAGATGGACAGCGCGGCGCTCACAGCGATCATGGCGGCGATGTCAGCATCCACCTCGGGGTTCAACGAGATGGTGTGGATGACCACGTGCACGTCGTTGTAGAAACCCTCAGGGAACAGCGGGCGGATGGGGCGGTCGATCAGGCGGCTGGTCAGCGTCTCCAGCTCGCTGGGCTTGGCTTCGCGCTTGAAGAAGCTGCCGGGAATCTTGCCAGCGGCGTAGGTCTTCTCGATGTAGTCCACGGTCAGCGGGAAGAAGTCCTGGCCGGCCTTGGCGATCTTGGAGCCCACCACGGTGGCCAGCACCACGGTGTCGTCAATGTTCACCAGCACAGCGCCG
>DAIQRN010000009.1:0-8934 GCA_036786185.1 Acidovorax sp.
ACTTACTTGTCTGGGCCTACCTTTTGGCAACGTGCACTTCGTTGTTTAAACCGCCAGCCAAATTGGCTGCCAGCGCTTATCCAGAAAGCGCTGGCAGCTATCAATTTGATACTTCAAGCCGTCTGCTCTTCAAACTGCAGCAGTGCGTCCTCACCGTCCTGCCCCGCTTCACGCACATGGGTGGGCAGCCCCATCTGGTTGAGCAGCTCGATGAACGGTTTGCAGGGCAGCTCTTCCACATTGGCCATGCGACCCACGTCCCACGCCCCATTGGCGATGAGCAATGCCGCGGCGGCCGCGGGCACGCCCGCGGTGTAGGAGATGGCCTGGCTCCCCACCTCGGCGAAAGCCTCGACGTGGTCGCACACGTTGTAGATGAAGATCTCGCGCGGTTGCCCGTTCTTGATGCCCTTCACCACGTTGCCGATGCAGGTCTTGCCCACGTAGCCGGGTGCCAGCGATGCCGGGTCGGGCAACACGGCCTTGACGAGCTGCAGCGGCACGACGGCACGACCGTCGTCCAGCCGCACGGGCTTCTCGGACAGCAGGCCCAGGTTGCGCAGTACGTTGAAGACGTTGATGTAGTGCTCCCCAAAGCCCATCCAGAAGCGGATGGTGGGCACGTCCAGGTGCTGCGACAGCGAATGCAGCTCGTCATGGCCCGTGAGGTAGGTGGTCTGGTGGCCGACCACGGGCAGGTCGTCGCTGCGCTGCACCTCGAACATCTTGTTGGACACCCACTGGCGGTTCTGCCACGTCCAGGCCTGCCCCGTGAATTCGCGGAAATTGATCTCGGGGTTGAAGTTGGTGGCGAAGTAGCGGCCATGGCTGCCCGCGTTCACGTCGATGATGTCGATGGAGTCCACGCTGTCAAAAAACTCCTGCACCGCCAGCGCCGCGTAGGCGTTGACCACGCCGGGGTCGAACCCGCAGCCCAGCACGGCGGTCACGCCGTGTTCGGCGCAGCGGGCCTTGCGCTTCCACTCATGGTTGGCGTACCAGGGAGGGGTTTCGCAGATGGCGCCCGGGTCCTCGTGGATGGCCGTGTCGATATAGGCCGCGCCGGTCTGGATGCAGGCTTCGAGCACGGGCATGTTGACGAAGGCATGGCCCACGTTGATGACGATCTGGGCACCGGTCTGCTCAATGAGCTTGCGCGTGGCCGCCGTGTCCATGGCGTCGAGCGTGTGCGCTTTCAGCACGCCCTTGGGGTTCTGCAAAACCCCTTTTTCGTGAATGCCATCAATCAGTGCCAGGCACTTGCGGATGGTGCGCGAGGCAATGTGGATGTCACCCAGCTGAAGGTTGTGCTGCGCGCACTTGTGCGCCACTACCTGCCCAACTCCACCAGCGCCAATGATCAGAACGTTCTTCTTCATGTCGCACAAATCCTCCTACTCATAAGCACCGCGACATTGCGGCAAACGGGCATCGACCTTAAGACAGGCTGCCCACGTAGTCGTCGAACCCGAACGACTGCACCAACTCCTCGCGCCCGTCCAGGCGCGCAACGACGATGGACGGCATGCGCACGCCGTTGAACCAGTTTTTCTTGACCATGGTGTAGCCCGCCGCGTCCTGCACCGAGATGCGGTCGCCCACCTGCAGCGGGCGCTCGAAGGCGAACTCGCCAAAGATGTCGCCCGCGAGGCACGAGACACCGCAGATCTGGTAGCGGTGTTCTCCCATGTCGGGCGCGATGCGGGCCGAAAGGCCATAGATCAGCAGGTCCAGCATGTGGGCCTCGATCGAACCATCGACGATGGCAAAGTGCTTGCCGTTGAAACCCACGTCGAGCACGCTCAGCTCCAGCGTGGCGGTATTGGCGATGGCCGCCTCGCCGGGCTCCAGATAGACCTGCACGCCGTATTTGTCGGCAAACGCCTTCAGGCGTGCGGCCAAGGCCTCCAGCGGGTAGTCCGGCGCGCAAAAGTGGATACCGCCGCCCAGGCTGACCCATTGCACCTGCGCGATCAGGTGGCCAAAGCGCTCCTCGATACGGCCCAGCATGGCGTCGAAGCTCTCGAAACTGTGGTTCTCGCAGTTGTTGTGGAACATGAAGCCGCTGAGCTGCCCGATGGCAGCGGCGATGCGCTCGGGATCGGTTTCGCCCAGGCGGCTGTGCGGGCGGGCCGGATCGGCCAGCAGGTAAGGCGAGTTGCTCACGCCGGGGTTCACCCGCAGGCCCATGGGCACGCCCGCCGCCTGGGCTTGTGCGCCAAAGCGTTCGAGCTGGGCCCTGGAGTTGAAGATCACCTTGTCGGCATTCGCCAGCGCCTCGTCCATTTCATGCGTGGCCCAGGCCACGCTGTAGGCGTGCGTTTCACCGCCGAATTTCTGCCGCCCCAGTTTCAGCTCGTGCAGCGACGAGGACGTGGTGCCGTCCATGTACTGCCGCATCAACGGGAACACCGACCAGGTGGCGAAGCACTTGAGCGCCAGCAGCACGCGCGCTCCCGAGAGCTCGCGCAGCCGGGCGATACGCTGCATGTTGGCCAGCAGCCGGGTTTCGTCAACCCGGTAGTGAGGGGTTTGCAGCGGCGTGGCTGCGGTGGACGGGGACAATGCAGCGGCTCCTTGTCGATGCCATGCCACGGATGCGCGGCACCCCTGGCAAACAGGTTGAAGGAGATCGCCTTGCCTTGAAACACACGGCCTGCAGCCATCGGCAAGCGATCATCGAAGGGCGGGGCCCCTTGGGCCCCGAAATTCCATGTCGTCAGCGCGGCGGTGGTTAAAGCAAACCACCGTGGTTCACCCGCGAGGGGCGGCGCGATGAACCCGCAATTGTAGTGGTTTCCTGAAAAGTTACCCTGCCTCGCCGCGCAGCAGGTCGGCCAGGCGCAGGCCGTCCAGCCCTGCGCGCTCCCACAGCGGCTCCAGGCTCTGTGCGCGCTCCAGCAGCAAGCGCTGCACCAGGGGTGCCAGCAGGGTGTTGTCGGGGTCCGCCAGCAGCACGTAGCGCGGTTCGGGCACGTCGGATGCGCTCGCCGCCACATCGTTGATCTGGCCCACCCAGTCCAGCGCGGTCAGCGCGCCCAGCACGGGTTCGAGCTGCAGTACGTCCACGCGCAGCAACTGCGCCAGCTGGCTGGCACGCAGGCCCTTCATGGCATGGCGACGGGCGCGGTGCAGGTCCTGCAGCACCTCCACCGCCAGCTGAAAGGTCCAGCCCGCCACGGTGCTGCGCCGCGCCACGCCTGCCAGCAGGCTGGGCAGGTAGGCCGTGACCACCGCGCCCAGCAGCACGATGACCCAGGCCACATAGATCCACACCAGCAGGATGGGCAGCGTGGCAAACGCACCATAGACCACGGAATACGTGGGCACCTTGCCCAGGTACAGCGCCAGCACCTTCTTGGCCAGTTCAATGCACACGGCCACGAACAAACCACCCGCCCAGGCATGGCGCCACTTCACCGGCGTGTTGGGCACGTAGTGGTACAGCGCCGCCATGCCGCCCGCCAGCACCACGAACTGGAGGGAGTCAAACAGCAGCTGCACGCCGTCGGGCAGGCGCTTGACCAGCCCGCCCGATGCCGACATCACATACGAAGTCACCGCCAGGCTGGCCCCCAGCAGCAGCGGCCCCAGCGTGATGGCCGCCCAATAAATCAGCACCCGCTGCCCCAGTGGCCGCAGGCGCGGCACGCGCCAGATGTTGTTGAGCGTGCGGTCGATGGTGAGGATCAGCGCCAGCGCCGTGGCCAGCAGAAAGCTGAAACCCACCACACCCAGGCTGCTGGCCTTGGCGGCAAACTGCGTGAGGTAGCCCAGCACCTGGCGCGCAATGCTGTCGGGCACCAGGCTGCTGACCAGCCAGCCCTGCAGCGCGCCCTGCAGCTTGCCAAAGATGGGAAAGGCGGTGAACACCGCCAGCGCCACGGTGATGAACGGCACCAGCGCCAGGATGGTGGTAAAGGTCAGGCTGCTGGCCGTCAGCCCCAGATGGTCTTCGCGAAAGCGTTCGCGCAGCGTCTGGGCCGTGGTTTTCCAGGGGAAATGCGACAGCTCGTTGAGCAATGACTCCGCGCGCCGGGTCACTGCCTGATAGGGAAAAGGCATGGCCGATATGATGCCACCCCAATGACTGCATCCCCTGCCCTTCCCCCCGGCGGTGGCGCCGTGGCCGCCACACGCTGGCTGGCCGCGGGCGCGCTGCTGACGCTCATCCTGCTGTGCCTGGCCTGGGAGCTGGTGCTGGCCCCCCTGCGCCCCGGCGGCTCGTGGCTGGCGCTCAAGGCGCTGCCGCTGTGCATTCCGCTGGCGGGCATTCTCAAGAACCGCATGTACACCTACCGCTGGGTCAGCCTGGTGATCTGGCTGTATTTCACCGAAGGCGTGGTGCGCGGCTGGAGCGACAAGCCCCCATCGCAGTGGCTGGCCTGGGCCGAAGTGGCGCTGTGCCTGGTGCTGTTCACCGCCTGCACGCTGCATGTGCGCCTGCGCCAGCGCAACGCCCGGGCGGCGGCCGATACCGCTGGGGCGTCTGTCTGACACGCCTCCGCCAGCCCTCCTGTTTACCGATCTTGAAGACGCTCTGCCATGACCTCTTTGCTTGACACCCTGCGCTCCATCGTGGGCGATGCCCATGTACTGACCGAAGGCGACCTCACCGCCTGGGAACAAGACTGGCGCCGCCGCGTGCGCGGCAAGGCCCTGGCTGTGGTGCGCCCGGCCAGCACGCCCGAAGTGGCAGCGGTGGTCAAGGCCTGCGCTGCGGCAGGCACCGCCATCGTGCCGCAGGGCGGCAACACCGGGCTGGCCGTGGGCTCTACGCCCGATGCATCGGGCACGCAGATCGTGCTCAGCCTCACGCGCATGAACGCCGTGCGCAACGTGGACACCGACAACCTCACCATGACCGTGGAGGCCGGCTGCATCCTGCAGAACCTGCAGGAAGTGGCGCGCAATGCGGGCGCCCTGTTCCCCCTGTCGCTGGCGGCCGAAGGCAGCTGCACCATCGGCGGCAACCTGGGCACCAACGCAGGAGGCACGCAGGTGGTGCGCTACGGCAATACGCGCGACCTGTGCCTGGGGCTGGAAGTGGTCACGCCGCAAGGCGAGGTGTGGAGCGGCCTCAAAGGCCTGCGCAAGGACAACACGGGCTACGACCTGCGCGATCTGTTCATCGGCAGCGAAGGCACGCTGGGCATCATCACCGCCGCGTGCATGAAGCTCTACCCCCAGCCCGCCGCCAAGCTCACCGCCTGGGCCGCCGTGCCTTCCATGGAACACGCCGTGCAACTGCTGGGCATGGCGCACCAGCAGCTGGGCGCGGGCCTGACGGGCTTTGAGGTGATGGGCCAGTTTGCGCTGAGCCTGGTGGGCAAGCACATGCCGCAACTGCGCGTGCCCTTCCTGGGCCAGGACGATGCGCCCTGGTGCGTGCTGCTCGAAAATTCCGACAGCGAATCTGAAGAACACGCCCGCGCACGCTTCGAATCTCTGCTCGAAAAAGCGTTTGAGGCCGGCTGCGTCACCGATGCCGTAGTGGCCGAAAACCTCACGCAAGCGCACCAGCTCTGGCACATCCGAGAGAGCATTCCGCTCGCCCAGGCCGAAGAGGGCCTGAACATCAAGCACGACATCTCCGTGCAAATCTCGCGCATCCCCGCCTTCGTGGCGCACACCGACGCGGTGCTGCAGCGCGAGATCCCCGGCGTGCGCCTGGTCAACTTTGGCCACCTGGGCGACGGCAACCTGCACTACAACGTGCAGGCTCCGGCCGAGGGCGATGCCAAGGCCTTTTTGCGCGACCACGAAGACCACGTCAACCACCTCGTCTATGAAGCCGTGGCCACCTTCGGCGGCTCGTTCTCGGCCGAGCATGGCATTGGCGCGCTCAAGGCCGACAAACTCGCCAAATACCAGTCGCCCGTGGCCCTGTCTATGATGCGCGCCGTCAAGCAGGCCCTGGACCCAGCGGGCCTGATGAACCCCCGCTGCATGCTCCCATAAACATAGCTGTCAGCGCTTATCCAGCAAGCGCCAGAGCCCTATTTGATATAAAAATGACGCAACGCCCCATCCGCACCCAGTACGAAGACTTCATGCGCCACGTGTTCGAGCATGGCGTGGCCAAGGGCGACCGCACCGGCACCGGCACGAAGAGCGTGTTTGGCCACCAGATGCGCTTTGACCTGAACGAGGGCTTTCCGCTGGTCACCACCAAGAAGGTGCACCTCAAGTCCATCATCCAGGAGCTGCTGTGGTTTCTCACCGGCTCCAGCAACAACAACTGGCTGAAAGAGCGCGGCGTCAGCATCTGGGACGAATGGGCGCGCGCGGACGGCGACCTGGGCCCCGTGTACGGCGTGCAGTGGCGCAGCTGGCCCACGCCCGATGGCGGCCACATCGACCAGATCGCGCAGGTCGTGGACACGCTCAAGAAGAACCCTGACAGCCGCCGCATCATCGTCAGCGCCTGGAACGTGGCCGAACTGGACAAGATGGCGCTCATGCCCTGCCATGCGTTCTTCCAGTTCTACGTGGCCCCGTCGCAGGTGGCGGGCGAGCCCGGCAAATTGAGCTGCCAGCTCTACCAGCGCAGCGCCGACATCTTTCTGGGCGTGCCCTTCAACATTGCGTCCTACGCCCTGCTCACCCACATGCTGGCCCAGCAGTGCGACCTGCAGGTGGGCGATTTCATCTGGACCGGCGGCGACTGCCACATCTACAGCAACCACACCGAGCAGGTGCAAACCCAGCTGGCGCGCGCGCCCTATCCGTATCCGGTGCTGAACATCAAGCGCCGCCCGGCCAGCCTCTTTGACTACCAGTACGAAGACTTCGAAGTGCTGGACTACCAGTGCCACCCCGCCATCAAGGCGCCAGTCGCCGTCTGACCATGGAAATCGCCCTCATCTACGCCCGCGCCGCCAACGGCGTCATCGGCAAGAACGGCGCCCTGCCCTGGCACCTGGCCGAGGACATGGCGCACTTCAAGCAGCAGACGCAAGGCAGCGCCGTCATCATGGGCCGCAAGACCTGGGACTCGCTGCCCCCGCGCTTTCGCCCCCTGCCCGGCCGCACCAACATCGTGGTCACGCGCCAGAGCGACTGGCAGGCCGACGGCGCCCGACGTGCCAGCAGCCTGGCCGACGCCGTGGCGCAATGCGACGGCGAGCAGACCGTGTGGGTCATCGGCGGCGCGCAGATCTATGCCGATGCCCTGCCCCTGGCCCAGCGACTGGAGGTGACCGAGATCGACCAGGCCTTTGACGGCGATGCCCACGCCCCCTCGCTGGGCCCCGAATGGATTGAAAAAGCCCGCAGCCGCCACATGGGCGCCAACGGGCTGTCATTCAGCTTTGTGACCTATGCGCGGGCGGGCTGAGCACCACCTCGTTTACTCATTTATTCATAGCATTTCGCGCTTGATGGATAAGCGCTAGAGGCCAAAATCATGCAAATTGCCACCTGGAACGTCAACTCCCTTTCGGTGCGTCTGCCCCAGGTGCTGGCCTGGCTGGCCGCCAACCCCGTTGACGCGCTGTGCCTGCAGGAGCTCAAGCTCACCGACGACAAGTTTCCGCACGACGCGCTCAATGATGCGGGCTACGAGGCCGTTGCCTTTGGCCAGAAAACCTACAACGGCGTCGCCATCCTGAGCCGCCACCCGCTGAGCGATGTGGTGCGCAACATCACGGGCTTTGCCGATGAGCAGGCGCGCGTGATTGCCGCCACTCTGGACACACCCACAGGCCCGCTGCGCCTGATCAACGGCTACTTCGTCAACGGCCAGGAGCCGGGCTCTGAAAAATTTGCCTACAAGATGCGCTGGCTGCAGGCCCTGCAGGACATGGTGCGCGCTGAGATGACCGCCCACCCGCGCCTGGTGCTGGTGGGCGACTTCAATGTGGCGCCGGAAGACCGCGACTCTTACGACCCAGAGGGTCTGCGCGAGACCATCCACCACACGACCGAGGAGCGCAACCACTTCCAGGCCCTGCTGGCCCTGGGGCTGACGGATGCATTTCGCCTGTTCGAGCAGCCCGAAAAGAGCTTCTCATGGTGGGACTACCGCATGCTGGGCTTTCAAAAAAACCGGGGCCTGCGCATCGACCACATCTTGGTCAGCGAGGCCCTGCGCGCCAGCGTCACCGCCTGCGTGGTGGACCGCGCACCGCGCAAGAACCCGCAGCCCAGCGACCACGCACCCGTGGTCGCAACCCTGGCCTGAGGCGGCCGCTGCGGCCCGTAGCCCGCAGCGACCTCACCCTCAGGATGCCGCCCTGAACGAATCACGCAGCGCGCGCACTTCGTCGTGGTTGCGCTGCGCGCCCTGGCGCTGGCGCTCGACCAGTGCACGCACGTCAAACGGCAGCGCGGCCTGCAGGGCCTTGCGGTAGCGGGCCACGGCGGCGTCCTCGCCGCGCTCGCATTCTTCCAGCACCGCCTTGTCGTCGTGCGTGGACAGCGCGGCCTTCACCGACACCCAGCCGCGGTGCAGCGCGCCCGCCACGGTGCCGCCCGAGGCCGGCTCGCCGCCCAGGCGGCGGATCTCGTGCTCCAGCTCCATGGCGGCCGCCGCGCATTCGCGCGAGTGGCGCTGGAAGATGCCCTTGAGCTCGCCGGAGTCCGCATGCTCGGCGCAGGCATGGAAGCCGTATTCGCCGTCGCGGGCGGATTCGAGCAGGTCGTTGAGCACATCGACCACGTCCTCGTTGTCCACCACGTCCAGGGGGCGGTCGTCCAGCGGACGCACGCCGGAGGCGCGCTCCCAGGCCGCGCGGGTGGCCGGGCGCGCATCGGTCCAGGCCAGGCCGTCGGTGTGGCGCGCGCGCCAGTCGTCGGCCAGGCGAGGCTCGATGGCCTCGAAATCGCCTTCGTAGCGGTCCACGGCCGACCAGCCCAGCTCATAGGCGGGGCGGTATTCCTCGTAGCTGCGGCCGCCCACGTAGTAGGGCTCGCGGGGGTAGGCCTCGCGCC
>DAIQRN010000009.1:9028-19939 GCA_036786185.1 Acidovorax sp.
GGCCACCCGCCACGGCCCCTGCCACGCCACCCACGGCAGCGCCCACGGGGCCACCCAGGGCACCGGCAGCCGCACCCGCAGCCGCCCCACCCACCGCAGCGCCCAGGCCGGTGCCCACGGGGTGGGCGCCTGGCTCGTTGGTCAATGGATCGCGATTGGAATCGTTGAAGTCGGACATGAAGTTCTCCGGTTGATTGACAGAGACTTCATTGTTCGACCCGCACCCCGCGCTGCGGGTCGGCCCGGGGCGGACTTGCCTGTAGGACATGGGCCAGCCGGGCTGGTGGGGGCAAAATAGCTATTATTTAAATAGCTGCCAGCGCTTACCCATCAAGCGTTAGAGGCCATTTTTATCCCTCATCCGGGGCATTGAGCCCCAGCTCCTGAATTTTGCGGGTGATGGTGTTGCGCCCTATGCCCAGGCGCTGCGCGGCCTCCATGCGGCGGCCGTGGGTGGCGACGAGCGCGGTGCGGATCAGCCGCGACTCGAACCGGCGCGTGAGGGCGTCCCACACCTCGGGCTGGCCACTGGCCAGTAGCTTATGCGCCTCGGCCTCCAGGGCGTTCTCCCAGCCGTCGGCCGAAGCTGCCGCACCGGGCAGATCCGCTGCCGCGCTGACCGGTGCGGGTGCCGGGATGCTCAGGGGCGCAGGCGGTGCGCCCACCAGCTCAATGGGTGCCTGTGCCACATCGGCAGAGGCCGCGGGCGCTGCAGACACGGCCAGCGCGGCCGGCTGGCCCAGGGGCGCCTCCAGCACCTCGGGCGGCAGGTCCTGCAGCGAGATGGTCTGCGCGGGCGCCATGACGGTGAGCCAGTGGCAGATGTTCTCCAGCTGCCGCACGTTGCCCGGAAAGGCAAACTGCTCCAGCCGCGCCAGCGCCGCATCGGCGATGCGCTTGGGCTCCACGCCCAGCTGCCGCGCGCTTTGCTGCAGGAAGTGGCGGGTGAGCATGGGCACGTCTTCGTGGCGCTCGCGCAGCGCGGGCAGGCGCAGGCGGATGACGTTGAGGCGGTGGAACAAGTCCTCGCGGAACACGCCGTCCTTGACGCGCTGCTCCAGGTTCTGGTGCGTGGCGGCGATCACGCGCACATGGGCCTTGACGGCGGCGTGGCCGCCCACGCGGTAGAACTGGCCGTCGGACAGCACGCGCAAGAGGCGCGTCTGCAAATCGAATGGCATGTCGCCGATTTCGTCGAGGAACAGCGTGCCGCCCTCAGCCTGCTCGAAGCGGCCGCGCCGCTGCGTCTGCGCACCGGTAAAGGCGCCGCGCTCGTGGCCGAAGAGCTCGCTCTCCAGCAGATCCTTGGGGATGGCGGCCGTGTTGATGGCCACAAAGGGGCCGCCCGCGACGGGCGAGTGCTTGTGCAGGGCGCGTGCGACCAGCTCCTTGCCCGAACCCGACTCGCCGGTGATCAGCACCGTGACCTGGCTCTGGGAGAGGCGGCCGATGGCGCGGAACACGTCCTGCATGGCGGGGGCCTGGCCCATCATTTCGGGCGTGGCAACCTGGCGCTCTTCAATGACTTCCTCGCGCTGGCTTTCTTCCACGGCGCGGCGGATCAGCTCCACGGCCTTGGGCAGGTCGAACGGCTTGGGAAGGTACTCGAACGCGCCGCGCTGGAAGGCCGAGACGGCGCTGTCCAGGTCGGAGTACGCCGTCATGATGATGACGGGCAGGCCGGGCTGCAGCTCGCGCACCTTCTCCAGCAATTGCAGGCCCGACCCACCGGGCATGCGGATGTCGCTCACCAGCGCCTGGGGGCCCTGGCGCGCCGCATCGCCCACCGTGATGTCGGCCAGCGCATCGAGCACTTCGCGCGGATGGGTGAAGCTGCGCGTGGGCAGGCTCTCACGGGCCAGCGCCTTTTCGAGGACGAAGCGGATCGAGGGGTCGTCATCTACTATCCAGATCGGCTTCATATGTTGTGGTGACCTTCCCTGTGGTTGCATGCCGCCCGGACCTCAGGGCAGCGGGATCAGGATGCGGAAGTCGGTGCGACCCGGTACGCTGTCGCATTCGATCAACCCATGGTGCCGCTGGACAAAGGTTTGTGCCAGCGTAAGCCCCAGCCCCGACCCGCCGTCCCGACCCGATACGAGCGGATAGAAAATCCGCTCCTTGATCGCGTCGGGCACACCCGGTCCGTTGTCGATGACATGCAATTCCAATGCCAGCCGGTAGCGCTGGCGACCAAACGTTACCTGTCGGGCCACGCGGGTGCGCAGCGTGATGACGGCGTCGCCAGCGGCAATGCGCTCGGCCAGCGCCTGGGCCGCGTTCTGCACGATGTTGAGCACCGCCTGGATGAGCTGCGCGCGGTCGCCCCGGAACTCGGGGATGGAGGTGTCGTAGTCGCGCTGTACCTTGAGGCCCTGCGGGTGCTCCACCAGCACCAGGGAGCGCACGCGCTCGCAGACCTCGTGGATGTTGACGTCGCCCACCAGGTGCGGGTGGCGGTGCGGCGCCAGCAGCCGGTCCACCAGGCTTTGCAGGCGGTCGGCCTCGTGGATGATGACCTGGGTGTATTCGGTGAGCTCGCGGCTTTCCAGCTCCATCTCCAGCAACTGGGCCGCGCCCCGAATGCCGCCCAGGGGGTTCTTGATCTCGTGCGCCAGGTTGCGGATCAGCTCCTTGTTGGCCTGGGCCTGGTCGAGCAGGCGCTCCTCGCGGTCCTGCCGGGCCTGCTGTTCCAGCGGCCACAGCTCCACCAGGATTTCGCCCACCTGCTCCGCGTCCGCCACGCTCACGTGCACGGGTATGGGGTCCTGGTGCAGGCGCTTGATGCTCGCCTCGTAGCGCAGCGCGGCAAAGTCCTTGCCCCGCGCGCCCGCCAGGGCCGTTTGCAGCAGCGTGGGGTCGGTAAAGAAGGTGGCGAAGTTCACCCCTTCGAGCATGCGGCGGGACAGGCCCAGGGTGTTTTCCAGGGCGGCGTTGGCAAACTGCACGGCGCCGTCGGCCCGCAGCACCGCCACCAGGGTGGACAGGAGGTCCAGCGAATGAAAACGCCCCGCGGTGGAGGACGGGGCGTTGGGGGATGGTGGTGTGTTCACGCGCTGGGCGATCCGAGGCGCAAGAGATCAGTTGGCAGGGGGCAGGCGTGCGATTTCGCGCTTGATGCCGGCGATGTCGTTCTCGCTGCGGGTGAGGTTGGCCTTGAGCTCGGCCGTGCGCTCCATGTAGCGCTGGGGGTTGCGCAGATCCAGCGCATTGCGCTCGGGCGCACCGCCGTTGTATTCCTTGGTCAACTCGGCGTTGCGGGCCTCGGCCTTGCGCAGCTCGGACTCCAGAATGGCGCGCGCATCGGCGTCACGGGCTTTCTGGTCGTTGTTGCTGACGCGGGGCGCGCTGGGTGGCGAGGCGGTCGCAGCGCCCCCTGCTGCGGGCGCCGCTGATGCCGCTGCGCCTCCCGCGGGGCGGGAGCCCTGCACGATGGTGACGTTGCCGCCCTCCACCTGCTTGCAACCGCGCTCCTTGGCCTGCTGGGCGTTGTTGGTGTATTCGTTGCCACAGCGGTAGATGCGGTCTTGCGCCCAGACGGTGGAGCTCGCCGCAGCGGCCAGTAACAGAGTGATGATTGTTTTGTTCATTCAAAGTCCTCGCACAGACATGCAGGAGAAAGGGGAGTATCCACCATCCCCCCCCACATCGCCAATTCAGCACCAGCCCACTACCACGGGGCTTTGTACAAGGATTCAACGCCCTGAAGATAGGTTCCGTTACAGCGGGCATCCCGCACGGGCTCAATGAAAAAGGCGGCCTGCGCCGCCTTTCTTTTGAGGGTAATGGCCTGCTGGCAGGCAATTACAGCGAGTAGTACATGTCGTACTCGACCGGGTGCACGGCCATGCGAAAGCGGGTCACTTCGGCCATCTTCAGCTCGATGTAGGCATCGATCATGCTGTCGGAAAACACGCCGCCCTTGGTCAGGAAGGCACGGTCCTTGTCCAGCGCTTCGAGGGCCTGGTCCAGGCTGTGGCACACGGTGGGCACCAGCTTGTCCTCTTCGGGTGGCAGGTGGTACAGGTCCTTGGTGGCGGCTTCGCCGGGGTGGATCTTGTTTTCCACGCCGTCCAGGCCAGCCATCAGCAGGGCGGCAAAGCCCAGGTAGGGGTTCATCAGCGGATCGGGGAAGCGAGCCTCGACGCGGCGGCCCTTGGGGTTGGACACGAAGGGGATGCGGATGGAAGCGGAACGGTTCTTGGCCGAGTAGGCCAGTTTCACCGGAGCTTCGAAGTGGGGAACCAGGCGCTTGTAGCTGTTGGTGCCGGGGTTGGTGATGGCGTTCAGGGCACGGGCGTGCTTGATGATGCCGCCGATGTAGTACAGCGCAAAGTCCGACAGGCCGGCATAGCCGTCGCCAGCGAACAGGTTTTTGCCGTCCTTCCACACGGACTGGTGCACGTGCATGCCGGAGCCGTTGTCACCATGGTAGGGCTTGGGCATGAAGGTGGCGGTCTTGCCGTAGGCGTTGGCCACGTTGTGGATCACGTACTTTTGCAGCATGGTCCAGTCGGCGCGCTCCACCAGCGTGCTGAACTTGGTGCCGATTTCGTTCTGGCCGGCGCCCGCCACTTCGTGGTGGAACACTTCGACCGGAATGCCCAGGGATTCGAGAATCAGGGACATCTCGGCACGCATGTCCTGCGTGCTGTCCACCGGGGGCACGGGGAAGTAGCCGCCCTTGACGGTGGGGCGGTGGCCGCGGTTGCCGCCTTCGAGCTTGGCGCCGGTGTTCCAGGGGGCTTCGTACTCTTCGATTTCGTAGAAGGTGTTGTGGGGGTCCGTGGCCCAGCGCACGCCGTCAAAGATGAAAAATTCGGGCTCAGGGCCAAAAAAAGCGGTGTCGCCAATGCCGGACGCCTTGAGATAGGCCTCTGCGCGCTTGGCGATGGAGCGGGGGTCACGGTCATAGGCCTTGCCGTCGGCGGGCTCCACCACATCGCAGGTCATGATGAGGGTGGTTTCCTCGAAGAAGGGATCGATGTTGGCGGAGTTCGGATCGGGCATCAGCAGCATGTCCGAAGCCTCGATGCCCTTCCAGCCAGCGATGGACGAACCGTCAAACGCATGGCCGGAGGTGAACTTGTCTTCGTCGAAATGCGAAACAGGCACGGTGGTGTGCTGCTGCTTGCCGCGGGTATCGGTAAAACGGAAGTCAACGAACTTGACTTCGTTTTCCTTCACCATGTTCATCACGTCTGCAACGGTCTTGGCCATCAGGTTCTCCTGGATAAAGCGCTTGTTGAAAAAAGGAATTGCGTGAACAAAAGCAGTTTGTGTGCCAGCAGGGCATGGCCGCCGCACTATCAGGGAGCACTACGGACTACTTGACGGTAGCGCACCCACCTCAATGCACCAAATAGGTGCACCCCATCAGAACACCCTGGACCCTACAGATTACGCACCAACTCGGGGCCACACTTTGCACCAAATTCGTGCAACCCCTTTTGCAGGTCCTGCCAGGCCGGGGACACCAGCGGCGTTGGGCCTTTGACACCCAGCTCAATATGCCGGCCGTATTGTGGATGGTCCACACTGGGCAGGCTGAACACACGGATCGCCGGGTGGTTTTTTTCGATACGCTCCATCAGCGGGGTCAGGGCCGCCTCCATGGCGCCAAAGACCAGCACGGAATGCTCCGTTTGGGGTGCACGGTTGAAGTGTGCCGCGTAGTGGCTGTCCAGCACGCCCTCCACCATCGGCCAGGCCATGACGGGAAAGCCGGGAACAAAGTGCACGGTCCCGCCGCCCACGCCGTCGCAGCTGAAGCCCGGAATCTTGTTGTAGGGATTGGGAATGATGCGCGCGCCCGCCGGGAACACCCCCATATTGAGGCGGTGCAGGTTGTCCGCGCTCTCCGGCTCGTAGGGCGTGCCCTGCTCCCGCGCCACGTCCTGCATGCGCTCTCGGATCAGCGCCCGGGCCTCGGGGTGCAAGACCAGCGCCTGTCCCAGGGCCAGCGCCGCGCATTGCCGCGTGTGGTCGTCCGGTGTGGCCCCAATGCCGCCGCAGCAGAACACCACATCGCCTGAGGCAAAGGCGCGCCGCAGGGTGGCTGTGATGCGGTCTGGGTCGTCGCCCACATAGTCGGCGTAGGCCAGCGCAAGCCCGCGGGCCGCGAGCAGTTCGATGACCTTGGGCATGTGCTTGTCCGCGCGCTTGCCCGACAGGATTTCATCGCCCACGATGATGAGGCCGAAGGACGGGGTCATGGTGCGGGGCTGTTGGGGGCCGGGGCGTCCGGCGCGGGCAGGGCCGCAGGGGCTGCTGCCTCAGCGGGGGCCAGCACCGTGGCGTCCTGGCGGGCCGCTTCGGCGGCAGTCTCGGCACGCAGTTGCTGCAGCGCCGCCAACCCGTAGTGGGTGAACCACAGTGACGAGAAGGCGAACACCAGCGTGTAGATCCAGATCGCCAGCGGCACCAGCACCAGGAACGCCGCCGCAAACACCACGCCCGAGGCCCACACGATGCTGGGAGCCGCGCCCAGATAGCCAGTCAGGATGCCAATGCCCAGCAGGCTGCTGCGGTGGCGGCGAAAGATCTCCTGCCGCTCCTCCTTGCTGGCGTGCTCGGCCAGCGCGTCAAAGGTCATGACCCGGTAGGTGAGCCAGCCCCAGATCAGCGGTGGAAGAATAAGCACCAAGGGCGGCACCAACCACAGCGGCACCGACACCACCAGGGCCACCAAGGCCAACACCGTGGAGCCAAGCGACCACG
This sequence comes from Acidovorax sp., assembly GCA_036786185.1. Classification (GTDB taxonomy): domain Bacteria; phylum Pseudomonadota; class Gammaproteobacteria; order Burkholderiales; family Burkholderiaceae_C; genus Acidovorax. The sequence goes on from DAIQRN010000009.1 coordinate 15,749, forward strand.
CCACGCTGACGATGAAAGAGCCGCCCTTCTTGCGCTCCAGGTTCGGAAAGCGCCGCTCGGCCACCAGCGAAACCAGTGCCGGCGTCATGAGCACGGCCACCAACAGCAGGGACACCACCACCAGAACAGGCGCCACTACCAGAATCACCATCAGCGGCGCCACCACCCGGGTGACATCCCCCAGGCCCCAGCCCTGCAGCCACCCCCAGAAGCTGCCCAGCAGTGCCGAGGCCTCCAGAAGCCCATGCATGCCCTGCACGGCGGGCTCCCAATAGAAATGGCTCAGAACCAGCGCCGCGGCCGCCATCAACACCAGGGGCAGAACAGACAGCGCGATCACGCGCGGGCGCAGGCAATAGACCGCTGCGCGCCAGAAGGAGTCAAGCAATAGTCCCATAGCGGCGAGCATACCTGCTCGGTAGGCCGCAGGGGCTTTCCGTCACGCGCGGCCCAGCAGCCGCAACACGCCCCGCCATTGCTGGGAGCAAAAGCCGCTGCCATAGTCGCGCACCCGGCCGTCCGGGCCGGGCTCCACCTGGTCGCGCACACCGGTGGGGTCGTAGCGCTGCTCGAAATTGGCGGTGCCAAGGAGCATGTCCCACCAGGGCAGGAGCACGCCAAAGTTGTGCCCGCCCAGTACCACGCGGGCGGGCACGGCTCCGTCGGCAGGCTTCAGGCTCTCGTGGCCGATACCGATGCTGTGGTGCCGTCGATGAAAGCGCGGGCTGATCCACAAACGCTCGCCCCAGCGTCCAAACCACAGCCGCAGATTGGCGTGCTGAAAGCTTTCGCTGAGCTGGGTAATGGCCACGATGGCGATGAACTGCCCAGGCGCCACGCCGATGAGCTGCGCCACCACCACCAGGATGGTGTCCCGCAGCAGGTCGTCGAACAGGTGGTTGCGGTTGTCGCTCCACATGGTCATCTGCCGCTGAGAATGGTGCAGCGAATGCAGCCGCCACCACCATTCAAAATGGTGCTGGCCCCGGTGAATCCAGTAGTCCACAAAGTCAAACGCCACCAGGTACAGCAGCAGGCTGACCCAGGGCACATCCGTCACGCCGGGCCACAGGCCGTCGAGCTGGAACGTGCTGATGCCAGCCACCCGCAGGGCTCCAAAGAAAGAGTCCGCCAGCGGGTCCACAGCCAGGAACAGACCCAGCCGGAATAGGCCCAGCCGGTGAATCAGGGTGTAGAGGATGTCGGTACGGATGGTGGCCCGGTCGGCCACCGCCTCCACGGGCCGCCAGCGCTGCAAGGGGCCGATCACGGCGGCAATCACCACCAGCTGCAGCAACCCCACCAGTACCCAGCCCGAGGCTTCGTAGCCGCTTTCCAGATGGCTCGCAAGGCCCATGGCGAACATCAGCGGCTGCATCACGCTCTCGAACAGCCACTGCTGCGCGGCATCAAACCCGTTGCCCAGCCAGGCCATGGCGACCGTTGCCTCCATTCAGCGCCCCACCGCCGCGTAGTCAGGGTGCTCGCGCAACGTTCTGAAGCAGAACCCGCGCTCCTTCAAACCCACGATCAGCGGCTCCAGCACCGCAGGCGCCCAGGGGTCCTTGCGCGACCAGATCCCCAGGTGGGCCAGCAAAATGTCGCCGCTGCGCACATCCCGCAAAGCCTTTTGCAGCAGCGTGCTGTTGCTGAAGGTCTCGCTGGGCAGCTCATCCCCCAGGAACCCCGCTGGCGACCAGCCCACGTGGGTGTATCCGCAGGCCTTGGCGCTGGCCAGCAGTTGGGGCGATGTCTTGCCACCCGGCGCCCGGAACAACGGCAACGGCGCCCGGCCAGTCACGGCCTGCAGACGCTCCGCCGCGTGGCGGATTTCTTCGCAGTACTGCGCTGCTGTCATCACAAAGCTCTGCCCCTCGCGCTGGCCCGCCGAGGGGCGCACGCGAAAGGCGGGGCTTTGGGCACTGCCCAGGTCCGCACGCCAGTAGGTGTGGTTCCAGGTGTGCGAGGCAAATTCGTGCCCCTCGCCTGCCCGGGCGCGCCACCAGGCGGCCCAATGGTCGCCCAGGCTACCGTCGCCCGCCTTGGTCCGCTCATTGGCGGCAAAGAACGTGACGCGCACCTGCTGACGCGTCAACACGTCGGCCACCAACGGCGCCACTTCCATGTGGCCTGTGTCAAACGTGAGGTAGATTGGTTTTTCACAGGCATTTTGGCCTCTAGCGCTTATAGATAAAGCGCTAGCAGCTATCAAAATAGAAGCAATCCGAGGTCCGCCAGTAAACTGCATGAGGCCCGATGGCGTGCAGCGGCTGCCGCCCCGCATCAACGCGGCGCGTGCTGCAACGTCCATACACCGTGGGGAGACTTGCCCACCGTGACTTGGCGCACCACCTTCTTGGCGGCGGTGTCCACCACGGAGAGCTTGCGCGCCCAGCGCGAACTCACGTAGATGAAGCGGCCGTCTGCAGACACTTCCATGCAGTCGGGGCCGCCGGGCACGGGATAGGATTCCACGACCTGGAAGCTGTGCATGTCGATCTTGCTGATGGAGTTGGCCACCCGGTTGCTCACGTACAAATGCCGCCCGTCCCCCGCTGCGCGAAAGGCATGGGCACCGTTGCCGGTCTTGATCTTACGAACGCTAACGGGTTCGCGCCCGGACACGTCGAACACTTCCACGCTGTCGCTCCCCGTCAGGCCCACGAACACGCGCTTGTCGTCGGGACTCCCATACACATCGGCCGGCATGGCCCCGGTTTTGATGCGCCATTTGATGGTCTGCGTGGCAATGTCCATCGCCACCAATTCGTCGCTGTCCTGCATCGTCGAATACACCGTGGTGCTGCGGCTGTCGATCCACAAATGGCTGGGTGTGCGGGATGTCGCCACGCGCCGCACGAGCGTCAGCTCTTGACCATCCCAGCGGTAGAAATCCACGTGGTTCAAACGATTGGCCGCCGTGATGAACCACCTCATGTCGGGCGTGAACCGCAGGTGGTAAGGGTCCACAATGCCACGCACCGTGCGCTGCACCTGGGCCGTGCGCGGATCCAGAAAGGTCAGCGTATCCCCCAGGGCATTGGCCACGATGATCGATTTTTCATCGGGCGTGAGATAGAGATGGTGCGGCTCTTTGCCTGTCGGGATGCGCGAGGTTTCCGTCCAGGTGGCAGGATCGATGACGCTGACATTCGCCTCCAGCGAATTCAGCACAAACAGCGGTGGCGCCACCGCCAGCGCTCCGGCCATCGACATCCACCAACAGCTCAAGACAACGCACGCACGTGCAATCGAAACAATCTTCACAGAGCCACTTTCAACACAGCCCGTGAGTGTAGCGCTGCACCCTGCAAAGCCTTGCGACAAACGCGCAACATCTTTGCGATAGGTCTCACGCTCCCTGCGTCAGCTGTTGCAGTTCCTCGTCACTAAGCCAACTCCACGCGCCGGGAGCCAGGTCCGCAGGCAGTGCCAATGCACCAATGCGCGCACGGTGCAAACCCTCGACGCGATTCCCCACGGCCGCCAACATTCGCTTGACCTGGTGGTATTTGCCCTCGGTCAGGGTGAGATCCAGTCGATGGCTGCCCACGACCACACAGGCTGCGGCCTTCACGGGCCTGGGATCGTCATCCAGCACCACACCGGCCAATAGCCGGGACACCTGAGCATCGTCCACTGGGTGCTTCGTGGTGACCTCATACACCTTGGGCACATGTTTCTTGGGGGAACTCATGCGATGGATGAAATGGCCATCATCACTCAAGAGCAACAAGCCCGTCGTATCCTGATCCAGTCGCCCAACTGCCTGAACGCCCTGTACCGCGCTCTTGGTGGGCCTTTGACGCAAAGCAGCCGGCAGCAGGGTGTAGATACTGGGATAAGTGGACGGCTTCTGGGAGCACTCCGTGCCGGCAGGCTTGTGCAGCAGCAGATAGGCTTTGGCGCGGTAAGGCCACTCAACGCCCTGCACTTTGAGGTACAAGCCCGTCTCCTCGACATCAGCGGCAGCCTCCGTGACAAGCTCGTAGGTAGCGCTACCCGCCGGACGAATTTCCACAAACCCCTGCTGAATCAGGCCGGCGCAAACACGGCGCGTCCCAAAGCCTTGGGAGTAAAGAATGTCCTGTAGCTGCATGCGAGACTCCCGGTCGGCGGATCTGCTGATTTCTTCAGCCCCAAAGCAATACGCCCTTCCGCTCATAGGAGAGGAAGGGCGTATTGGGCTGT
>DAIQRN010000173.1:0-5768 GCA_036786185.1 Acidovorax sp.
CAGGTTTGTTGATTGCGTCGGGCTCCATCGCGTTTTCATGTTTTTTCAGGAGTCCTTTCATGGGCAACAAACTCTACGTGGGCAACCTGCCCTATTCCTTCCGCGACCAAGATCTGGAGCAAACCTTCAGCCAGTTCGGCTCCGTGGGCAGCGCCAAGGTCATGATGGAGCGCGACACTGGCCGCTCCAAGGGTTTCGGCTTTGTCGAAATGGGCAGCGATGCTGAAGCCCAAGCCGCCATCCAAGGCGTGCATGGTCAAAACTTCGGCGGCCGTGACCTCGTGGTCAACGAAGCCCGCCCCATGGAGCCCCGCGCTCCCCGTAGCGGCGGCTTCGGCGGCGGCAATGGTGGTGGTTTCGGCGGCGGTGGCCGCAGCGGTGGTGGCGGCTATGGCGGCGGCGGTTACGGCGGTGGCCGTGACGGCGGCGGTGGCTACGGCGGCGGCCGCGGCAGCTACTAAAAAGACTTCATCGGCAGACGCTCGCGCCTGCCGACAGCATCCAAAGGAGCCTGCGGGCTCCTTTTTTCATGCCTGCGCGGCATGGACGCCACAGCAGGCGCAGGCGCTTGCTTTTTCATAGAAAGTGTGGAACATAATGGACGGCGAGTTTTCTCTCGCTTTCCAAGTTTGCGGTGTCCGTCGGTTTCACGCTGAGAGCGTCGTTGAGATTAGCTGGCTGCGTTTTCGGGACTCCCTCGCTTTATCCATGTGTTTTTGAGGAGTCCCTCGATGGGCAACAAACTGTATGTCGGCAACCTGCCGTACTCGGTGCGCGACCAAGATCTGGAACAGGCCTTTGGTCAATTTGGCGCCGTGACCAGTGCCAAGGTCATGATGGAGCGCGATACCGGCCGCTCCAAAGGCTTTGGCTTTGTGGAAATGGGCAGCGATGCAGAAGCCCAGGCGGCCATCGGCGGCATGAATGGTCAGCCCCTGGGTGGCCGTTCCATCGTCGTCAATGAAGCCCGCCCCATGGAACCCCGCCCACCCCGCAGCGGTGGTTTTGGTGGCGGTGGTGGCTATGGCGGCGGTGGCCGCAGTGGTGGTGGCTACGGCGGTGGCCGTGAAGGCGGCGGCGGTGGCTACGGTGGTGGTGGCCGCGATGGCGGCGGCGGTTACGGCGGTGGCGGACGGGGCGACGGCGGTTTCCGCAGCCCCTATGGGTCCGGCTCCCGCAATGGCGGCGGCGGTGGCCGTGGCGGCTATGGTGGTGGTAATGGCGGCAACAGTGGTTACTGATGTCACGCTGGCACCCTTGAACCAAGCCCCCTCGGGGGCTTTTTTCATGCCTGGCGCGCTACGCCGCTTCGCCCTGGCGGCGCTTGCGGGGCCGCCCGGCCAGCACCTTGTCGAACACCGCATTGGGCAGTAGGCGCAGTAGCTTGGCGACCACGCCCATCTGCCAGGGGATGACACGGTAGCTCACGCCTGCCGTGATGGCCTGGTAGGCACGGTCGGCAAAATCGCCGGGCTGCATCAGAAAGGGCATGCTGTAGCGGTTTTGTTGCGTCAGCGGCGTGTCGATGTAGCCGGGCGAGAGGGTGACCACGCGCACCCCGTGCGGGCGCATTTCGCCGCGCAGGCTCTCGCAGTAGCTGATGACGGCCGCCTTGCTGGCGCAGTAGGCGCCATGCCCCGGCAGGCCCCGGATGCCTGCCACGCTGCCAATGCCCACCAGCGTGCCGCTGCCGCGCTGCACCATGGCATCGACAAAGGGCTGGAAGGTGGCGGCCATGCCGGTGTTGTTGGTGGCAAAGGTGCGCGCCATCACCTCGATGTCGTCGCGCACTGCCGTGTCCATGCCCACGCTGATGCCCGCGTTTGCAATGACCACGTCGGGCACGCCCTGGCGCGCCATGCAGTCGCGCCCGGCGGACACGATGCTGTCGATCACGGCGACATCTGCACTATAAATTTCATAGCTGTCCGCGCTTATCCCTTGGGCGCTAGCCCATGTTTTGACCTCAGAAGTACGGCGCGCCGCCAGGGCCAGGCGGTAGCCCGCCCGGTGGTAGCGCAGGGCCAGCGCCTGGCCGATGCCGCTGGATGCGCCGGTGATGAAGACGAGGGGAGTGGCCATCTCAGTTCTCCGTTGTGCCGTAAACCGCCCACAGCGCATGAACCTGGCGCGCACCATGCGCGGGCAGCCGCGCAAGGGCGGCCCCGCCGCGCTGGCGGCGTCCCTCTTCCCCGGGCGCGAAGCGCGTAGAGAGAAGGGGGAAGGCACGAAGCGACTCAGGGGGTTGTCTCATTGCTTGCCGGGCTGCAGCACGCCGCGCACGCGCCCGCGCAGCTGCAGCACCTGGTCGAGGTTGTCGTAGTCCATGCCGTCGGCGGTAAAGCGGTCGTTGCCGCGTGTGAGCGTGACGGGTTGGTCGGAGCGCACGCGCTCGGTCTGGGTATAGGCGTGCAGGAATTCGCCGCGGAACTCCAGGCGCGGCTGCGCAGGCGCTCCCGGCCGCGCGGGCTGGGGCTCGCGCGTGACGATGGCATTGCCAAAGAGCTGCACCTCGGTGCCGTCGGCATTGCTCAGCGCACGGTTTGCCGTGGCCACGGTCACGCGGCCCTGGGGCGTGGTCGAGCGCATGTGGACCTGGTCGATTTCCAGCGTGTCGGTGTCGGGGTAGTGCCGCCCCACGGCGCCCTTGACCTCGCTCTGCAGGCGGCCGGTGCCGTCAAAGCTCTTCACGGCAAAGCCCTTCATGACGTAGTCCGGCTGGTGTGTGGGCGCCCGCTCGGTGGTGGGCAGCAGCGGCGCGGGCGCATTGCGCACCAGCCACCAGGTGCCCAGCGCCAGCAGGCCCATGAGCATCACGGGCAGATACAGCGAGAGCTGGTCCCAGCCCTGGCGCAGGCCGCGCGTCATGCGGTGTAGTCCGCCAGCAGCGCCGCATAACGGCCAGTGGCCACCAGCAGCAGGTCGCACAGCTCGCGCGCCGCGCCGTCGCCGCCGCACGCCTGGGTGACGTAGTGCGCCGCGTGGCGCACTTCGATCTGGGCGTTGGCGGGTGCGCAGGCGAACACGCTGCGGCGCATGACGGGCAAATCAGGCCAGTCGTCGCCCATGGCGGCGGCCTGGGCCCAGGTGAGGCCCAGCGTGGACAGGATCTGCTCGGCGGCGGGGCGCTTGTCCTCGGTGCCGAAGACGGCGTGCTCCACGCCCAGGGCTTTGAGGCGCACGCGCAGCGGGGCCGAATCGCGCCCCGTGATCACGGCGGGCGTGATGCCTGCCTTTTGCAGCAGCTTGAGGCCGTGTCCGTCCAGGGTGTTGAAGCGCTTGCTAGTCTCGCCCGATTCGGTGAAGTACAGCCCGCCGTCGGTGAGCACGCCATCGACGTCAAAAAAAGCCACGCGCACATCCTGGGCTCGCAGCAGCAGCTCAGGGGCAAATTGCAGCACGGGCAGGGTCATCAGATCACCTTCGCGCGCATCAGGTCGCCGATGTGGACGACGCCGACCAAAACGCCTGCGCCATCCACCACCAGCACGCTGGTGATGGCATGGGCTTCCATCATTTCGGCGGCATCCACGGCAAGCGCGTCGGGTGCAATGCGGCGCGGGTGGGGGTGCATGACCTCGGCGGCGGTGGCCGTGCGCAGGTCGGCGCCGGCCTCGATGCGGCGGCGCAGGTCGCCGTCGGTAAAGATGCCCAGCACTTTGCCGCCCGCATCCACGATGGCCGACGCGCCCAGACCCTTGGCGCTCATCTCGCGCATGAGGGTGCTGAAGGAGACGTCAGGCGCCACGCGCGGCACCTCGGCGCCCGAGCGCATGACGTCGCTCACGTGCGTGAGCAGCTTGCGGCCCAGCGCGCCGCCGGGGTGGGAGCGGGCAAAGTCTTCGGGCCGGAAGCCCCGGGCGTCGAGCAGGGCCACGGCCAGCGCATCGCCCATGGCGATCTGGGCCGTGGTGCTGGTGGTGGGCGCCAGATTGTGCGGGCAGGCTTCGCGCTCCACGCTGCAATCGAGCACGATGTCCGCGTGGCGCGCCAGGGTGGACTGCAACCCGCCGGTCATCGCAATCAAGGGCACGCCCAGCCGCTTGATGACGGGCAGGATGGCCGTCACTTCGCCCACTTCGCCGCTGTTGGACAGTGCCAGCACCACGTCGCCGGGCGTGACCATGCCCAGGTCGCCATGGCTGGCCTCGCCGGGGTGCACGAAAAACGCGGGCGTGCCGGTAGAAGCGAGGGTGGCCGCAATCTTGCGGCCCACATGGCCGCTTTTGCCCATGCCCATGACCACCACGCGCCCCCGGGTCTGCAGCACCAGCTGCACGGCCTGGGCAAACAGCGTGTCCACGCGGGCAGACAGCGCCGTGAGGGCCGCAGCCTCTATGTCAAAGGTTTCGCGGGCCAGGCGCAGGGCCTGATCAGCATCAAAAGGGGGCGGCGCTGCGGGAGTCATCTGCGGATTCTATCGACCAGGGCGGGCCTGCGGGCCCCGGCTCGGATAGCATCAAAGCCATGTCATCGCTTGCCCTGACCCTGCTGTATTTGCTGGCCGCCGTGCTGGGCGTGGTGGTCTGCCGCAGCCTCAAGCTGCCGCCCATGCTGGGCTATCTGGCGGCGGGCGTGCTGATTGGGCCGCATGCGCTGGCGCTGGCGCAGAACTCCGAAGGCGTGCGCCACCTGGGCGAGTTTGGCGTGGTGTTCCTGATGTTCGCCATCGGGCTGGAGTTCAGCCTGCCCAAGCTGCGGGCCATGCGCCGCCAGGTATTTGGCCTGGGGCTGCTGCAGGTGGTGCTGACCATGGCGGTGGTCACGGGCGCGGCGCTGCTGCTGTCGCGCTTCGTGGGCGGGGTGTGGGACATGGGCTGGCAGACGGCGTTGGCATTGGCGGGCGTGCTCGCCATGAGCAGCACGGCCATCGTGGTCAAGCTGATGGCCGAGCGCGCCGAGTTGGAGAGCGAGCACGGCCGCCGCGTGATGGGCATCCTGCTGTTCCAGGACCTGGCCGTGGTGCCGCTGCTGGTGCTGATACCGGCGCTGGGGTCGTCGCCCGACCAGTTGCTGGCCTCCCTGGGCGGCGCACTGCTCAAGGCCACGGTGCTGGTGGCGCTGCTGCTCACGGGCGGGCAGCGTTTCATGCGCTGGTGGCTCACGCTGGTGGCGCGGCGCAAGAGCGACGAGCTGTTCATGCTGAACCTGCTGCTGATCACGCTGGGCCTGGCCTGGCTGACCGAGCTGGCGGGCCTGAGCCTGGCGTTGGGCGCGTTCATCGCGGGCGTGCTGGTGTCCGAGACCGAATACCGCCACCAGGTGGGCACGGACATCCGGCCCTTTCACGACGTGCTGCTGGGCCTGTTCTTCATCACCATCGGCATGATGCTGGACTGGCACATCCTGGTGGACCGCTGGGCGCTGGTGCTGCTGCTGTTCACGGTGCCCCTGGTGCTCAAGCTCGTCATCATCCTGGTGCTGGCGCGCGGCATGGGGGCCACCACCGGCGTGGCGCTGCGCACGGGGCTTTATCTGGCGCAGGCGGGGGAGTTCGGCTTTGTGCTGCTGTCGCTCACGCAGAGCAATGGCCTGGTGCAGCCCGCGCTGATGAATCCCATCCTGGCGGCCATGGTGCTGTCGATGCTGGCCACGCCCTTTCTCATCATGTACAGCAACCGCATCGTGATGAAGCTGGTGGCCAGCGACTGGCTGCAGCAGTCGCTGCAGATGACCAGCATCGCACGCAAGTCCATCAACACCAGCAAGCACGTGATCATCTGCGGCTACGGCCGCAGCGGGCAGAACCTGGCGCGCATGCTGGAGCA
>DAIQRN010000174.1:0-5762 GCA_036786185.1 Acidovorax sp.
CGCGATGTGGATGCCCACGGTGACGGTGCCCGTGCCCAGGCCCTGCACCGACAGCGCGTCGTCGATCTCGGTGGTCTGCGAGTCGTCGATGGAATAGGCCTGCACCGGCGCCAGCGGCAGGTCCTCCGGCGGCTGGGGCGCGGTGAGGGCGGGGAAGCCCGTGCCCTTGGGGAAATTGTCGAACAAGAAGCGCTTCCAGTGGAACTGGTAGGCCGAGTCGATGGCGCCCGCCTTTTGCAGCAGTTCCAGCGGGGCGGTGTGCGTGGCGCGGCTGGCCTCGACCACGGCCTTGTACTCGGGCGCGTTCTTGTCGGGCCGGAACAGGATCTTGTAGAGCTGCTCGCGGATGGGCTGCGGGCATTCGCCCCGGGCGAGCTGCGCGGCCCACTCGTCGATCTGCGCGAGGATGGCCTTTTTCTTCTCGATGGCCGCCAGCGCCTGCTGCAGGATCTCGGCCGACGCCTTCTTGAACCGCCCCTTGCCCGCGCGGCGGAAGTAGTGCGGCGCGTCGTACAGGCGAAACAGGGCGCCCGCCTGCTGGGCCAGCGTGGCGTTGGCCGAAAAGTAGTCACGCGCCAGGTCGGCAAAGCCGAATTCGTCCTCGGGCGCGAACTCCCAGGCCAGGTCCAGCTCGATGGTCTCGGCCACGGCCTGGGCCTGGGCGATGAGTTCGGCGGGCGCGGGTTTCTCGAACTTCAACAGAATGTGGGCGGCCTTGACCTTGACCCGTTTGCCCGAATCGAGCTCGATCTGGGCCGATGTATCGGCCTCGGAGAGGATGCGACCGGCCAGGAATTTGCCGGATTCTTCAAACAATGCATGCATGGGCGGGATTGTCCCATGGGCGGCGGCGCGGCCCGGCCAAGGCGGGGCCTATCATTTCGGGTGGCGCGCCGCAGGGCTGCCGCCTGTGTTGCCCCTCCCAGCCCCTACCGTTTGCCGCCGACATGTTTTTTTTCGTTGCCCCGTTGTTCGTGATCGCGGTGGCGCTGCCGTTTCTCTTTGCGGTTGTCCAAACCCCCACGCCCAACGTCTGGCCCCTGCTGGCGTCCTGGGTGTGCGGGGGGGCGCTGGTGTTGCTGTTGGCCGTGCAGAGCGCGCGCCAGCCACCGGGCCGGCTGGCCTGGGCCCGCGCGCTGGCGGGGGGGCTGGCGCTGGCGGCTGTGGTGGGCAGCGCCATTGGCCTGGTCCAGTACCTGGTGGGCGACGTGGGGCTGGGGCCGTGGATCCATGCCTCGTCCATCGGCCAGGCCGTGGGCAACCTGCGCCAGCGCAACCAGCAGGCCTCGCTGCTGAGCCTGGGCCTGTGGGCGCTGCTGTGGTGGACGCTGCATGCCGCGCCACGGCCACCTGCCGCATATAACACCCGACCTCGCCTGCCCCTGAACTGGGCTGACCTGCTGATCGCCATGGCGGCGACCTGGCTGGCCCTGGCCCAGGCCGCCACCGCCTCGCGCACCGGCGCGGTGCAGTGGCTGCTGATTTTGGGGCTGGTACTGTGCTGGCGGCGCACGGGCGCGGGCCAGCCCTTGCGCCTGGCGGTGGCGGCGCTGGGGGTGTTCGCGGTGGCGGCCTGGGCGCTGCCGGAGCTGCTGTGGCAGCTGCAAGGGGTGCGCGCGGATGCGCTGTTCCAGCGCTTCGGGGGCGACTCGCAGTCCTGCACCAGCCGCCGGGTGCTGTGGTCGAACATGCTGACCCTGATCGCGCAAAAGCCCTGGCTGGGCTGGGGCTGGGGCGAGCTGGACTACGCGCATTACGTCACCTTGTTTCCGGGTGAGCGCTTTTGCGTGCTGCTGGACAACGCCCACAACCTGCCGCTGCACCTGGCGGTGGAGCTGGGCCTGCCCACGGCCGCCGTGCTGTGTGGCGGCGCGCTGGCCTGGGTGCTGGCCAGCGCGCCCTGGCGCGAGACCGAGCCCGCGCGCCAGCTGGCGTGGGGCGTGCTGGCCATCATCGGCTTGCACAGCCTGCTGGAGTACCCGCTGTGGTACGGCCCCTTCCAGATCGTGACCCTGGCAGCGCTGGCGCTGTTGCTGTGGCCCCGGTATGCGCTGCTGTCGGCACGCGGCGCGCGCGCGGCCGGGGTAGGGGCGGTGCTGATCTGGGCGCTGTGCGCCGCAGCAGCCTGGGACTATTACCGGGTGGGCCAGCTGTACAAGCCCTCGGCCCAGCGGGCGGCGGCCTACCAGGGCGATACGCAGGCCAAGGTGGGCCGGTCCTGGCTGTTTTCCAACCCACTGGATTTTGCGCGCCTGACCACCATGGCGCCCACGCGGGACAACGCCGCCGCCATGCACGCGCTGGCCCAGGAGATGCTGCACTACTCCCCCGAACCCCGCGTGCTGGAAACCCTGATCGAAAGCGCCGTGGCGCTGGGGCTGGACGACGAGGCGGCCTTTCACCTCAAGCGCTACCGCATCGCCTATCCGCGCGACTATGCGCGCTGGAGTGCGGCGGGGCGGCGCTTTACACCAACTTCAGAAAGTCCGTGATGGTGGGCAGATAGTCGGCAAAGTTCAGGAGCGCGTGCTCCCCGCCCTCTTGCACCAGCTGACGGGCCTGCGGGTAGCGTGCGGCCATCTCGCGCCAGTCCAGCACCTCGTCGCCCTGGGCAATGATGGCGAGTTCGGGCGCGGCCGGGGCGTGGCCCGAAGTGTCCAGCGCCCGCAATTCGTCGATGTATTCAGGCCGGAAGTAGAAATGCTCCGACGGGTCGTGCCAGACCGTCTGTTCCCCGATGTAGCGTTCCAGATCCCGCGCCGGGTGGACGGCAGGGTTGAGCAGCACACTGGGGCAGCCCTTGTGCTGCGCCACCCAGCTGGCGTAAAAGCCGCCGAGCGATGAGCCGATGACGGCCATGGCGCTGCCGGGCCACGCCGCGACGCCTTGCGCCACCAGCGCCATGGCCGCTTGGGGCGATGGCGGCAGCTGCGGGCACCAAAAGCGCACCTGCGGGTGGTGCTGCGCCACATGCGCCGCCATCTGGCGCGCCTTGGCGGACTGGGGGGAGGAGCGAAAGCCGTGCAGATACAGAAGGTGGCTGGTGGTCATGGGCGGTGCCTGGGGTTATGGCGCATCATGGCCGATTCTCCGGGGGCGCGGGGTGCTGGGGCCGATAATCGCGGGATGGCCGTTGTATTTGAAAAACCCACACTGGTGCAGCGCGTGGTGCCCTTGTTTCGCGGGTTCGACCTGCCCTTGCTGCTGCTGTTGCTGTTGCTGGCGGGCGCTGGGTTGGTGGCTATGTACTCCTCGGGCTTTGACCATGGCACGCGCTTCAGGGACCATGGCCGCAACATGCTGATTGCGGGCGCCATCCTGTTCATGGTGTCCCAGGTGCCGCCGCAGAAGATCATGGCCTTTGCCGTGCCGCTGTACGTGGCGGGCGTGGCCTTGCTGGTGGCGGTGGCTCTGTTTGGCATCACCAAGAAAGGGGCCCAGCGCTGGGTCAACCTGGGCATCGTGATCCAGCCCAGCGAGATTCTCAAGATCGCCATGCCGCTGATGCTGGCCTGGTGGTTTCAGAAACGCGAAGGCACGCTGCGCCCGCTGGACTTTGCGGCGGCGGGGCTGCTGCTGTTGGTGCCGGTGGGGCTCATCATGAAACAGCCGGACCTGGGCACGTCGCTGCTGGTGCTGGCCGCCGGGCTGTCGGTGATCTTTTTTGCGGGGCTGTCCTGGAAGCTGGTGCTGCCGCCGGTGGCCATTGCGGGCGTGGGCATCTTCACGCTGGTGCTGCTGGGCGACTCGATGTGCGCGGACGGCGTGCGCTGGGCGGTGCTGCACGACTACCAGCAGCAGCGCATCTGCACGCTGCTCGATCCCACGCGCGACCCGCTGGGCAAGGGGTTTCACATCATCCAGGGCATGATCGCCATCGGCTCGGGCGGCTTGTGGGGCAAGGGCTTCATGGCGGGCACGCAGACCCACCTGGAGTTCATCCCCGAGCGCACCACCGACTTCATCTTTGCCGCCTTCTCTGAAGAGTTCGGCCTGGCGGGCAATCTGTTCCTGATCGTCTGCTTTCTGCTGCTGGTCTGGCGCGGCCTGGCCATTGCCGTGGGCGCGGGCAGCCTGTTCGGGCGCCTGATGGCGGGGGCCGTGTCGATGATCTTCTTCACCTATGCCTTCGTGAACATGGGCATGGTCAGCGGCATCCTGCCCGTGGTGGGTGTGCCGTTGCCCTTCGTCAGCTACGGTGGCACCGCGATGGTGACGCTGGGGCTGGCGCTGGGCATTCTGATGTCGGTGGCGCGGGCGCAAAAGCTGGAGCCCAAGGACGCGCGGCCCGCGCTGTAGCGGCCACCACACACCGCCGCCCCACCGGGCCGTGTTGCATGTGCCGGGGCTTTGGGGATACAACGCGGGTGCCAACCGTGCTTTGGCAACTTGTGGAGGTATTCCCATGGCGGCTAAGTTTGAGCTGAAGAAGTCCAAGAACGATAAGTTTGTGTTTAATCTTCTGGCAGGCAACGGGCAAGTGATCCTGACCAGCGAGATGTATGAATCCAAGGCCAGCGCGCTCAACGGTATTGAGTCCGTCAAGAAGAACGCCCCCGACGATGGCCGCTATAGCCGGCTCAGCGCCAAGGATGGCTCTCCGTACTTCACGCTCAAGGCCACCAACGGCCAGGTGATCGGGCAAAGCCAGATGTACTCTGGCGAGAAGGCGCGTGACGCGGGCATTGAGTCCGTGCAGCAAAACGCACCCGGCGCGACCACCAGCGACCTGACAACCGCCGGGTGAACCGGATCGGCAGGGGCTCGGTGCGTGCCCCTGCGCCCTTTCGGGCATGGCCGCGCGCCTAAAATGCCCCGATGACTTCCCGCACCCCCTCAGCCGCACCCCAGCGCGCGGCGACCAGCCAGCGCATCGATGTTGCCCGTGAATTGCTCCTGACCCCCTTCGGTCTCGATGAGAGCCACCTGGCCCGGGCCCTGGCCGAGATCCGAGCTCACCAGGTGGATGATGCCGACCTGTACTTCCAGTACACCCGCAGCGAGGGCTGGAGCCTGGAGGAGGGCATCGTCAAGACGGGTTCCTTCAGCATTGACCAGGGCGTGGGCGTGCGCGCGGTCAGCGGCGAGAAGACGGCCTTTGCGTATTCGGACGACATCTCCGAGGCCTCGCTGCTGGATGCGGCCCGTACCGTGCGATCAATTTCGGCTGCAGCGCAGTCTGGTAAAGCGCGAGTAGCTCCTAAGAAAATAGCAACAAGCCGCAGCCTGTACCCCGGCGTGGACCCCATTGCCTCGCTGGACAGCACGGCCAAGGTGGCGCTGCTGGAGCGGCTGGAGCAGCGCGCCCGCGCCAAGGACCCGCGCGTGGCCCAGGTCATGGCGGGCCTGGCCAGCGAGTACGACGTGGTGCTGGTGGCGCGTGCCGACGGCACGCTGGCCGCCGACGTTCGTCCGCTGGTGCGCCTGTCGGTCACGGTGATCGCCGAGCAGAATGGCCGCCGCGAGATGGGTTCCGCCGGTGGGGGCGGCCGCTTCGGCCTGGCGTATTTCGACGACGCGCAGATCGGCCAGTATGTGGACGAGGCCGTGAACGCGGCCCTGGTCAACCTCGAATCGCGCCCCGCCCCCGCCGGTGAAATGACCGTGGTGCTGGGCGCGGGCTGGCCCGGCATCCTGCTGCACGAGGCCATCGGCCACGGGCTGGAGGGCGACTTCAATCGCAAGGGCTCCAGCGCCTTCAGCGGCCGCATCGGCCAGCGCGTGGCGGCCAAGGGCGTGACGGTGCTGGACGACGGCACCAT
>DAIQRN010000175.1:0-5757 GCA_036786185.1 Acidovorax sp.
GCAAGCTGCTTGAAAAGCAGAAGGCCGGCAAGAAGCGGATGAAACAGATCGGTTCGGTCGAGGTGCCCCAGGAGGCTTTCCTGGCCATTTTGCAGGTGGAAGATTGATGCAGTTCATGCAAATTCTCACGTCGCTGGTGCTGGCGGCATTTGTGGGCTATGTCGGCGCCTGGTATCTGGGGGCCATCGAGGGCAACTTTGCGCTGCTGCTGTTTCTGGCCACGGTGGTCACGGGCGCATACTGGGTTGCGGAACGTTTCTACTTCCTGCCCCGGCGTCGGCGTGCCGCCCAGGCCATCGAGGATGCAGCCGTGCAGCGGCGGGCCGAACTCGATCGCATGGGCATCCAGAAGGTGGATGTGGACGTCGAGGACGCCAAGGGCCGCCTGCTCATGCAGCCCTGGTGGCTGGACTGGACGGCTGGCCTGTTTCCGGTGATCGCCGCCGTGTTTGTGCTGCGCTCCTTTCTGTTCGAGCCTTTCAAGATCCCGTCAGGCTCGATGATTCCCACGCTGCTGGTCGGCGATCTGATCCTGGTGAACAAATTCACCTACGGCGTGCGGCTGCCGGTCATCCATACCAAGATCACCGAAGGCAACAAGCCCCAGCGCGGGGATGTCATGGTGTTTCGCTACCCCCCGCAACCCAGCCTGGACTACATCAAGCGCGTCGTGGGGGTGCCGGGGGACGAGGTGGCCTATCTCAACAAGCGCCTCACCATCAATGGCAAGGCGCTGGAGACCGAGGCCGTGCCGGATTTCTTTGAAGAAGACGCAATGCGCTACTTCAAGCAGTACGAGGAAGTATTGGGCGCCCAGCCCCATCGCCTGCTGAACAACCCGGAGGTGCCGGCCTTTGTGCAGGGCGCTACCAATTTTGCCTATCGCGAAAACTGCCGCTACAGTGTCGAGGGCGTTGTCTGCACGGTGCCCGAGGGGCATTACTTCATGATGGGCGACAACCGGGACAATTCCCTGGATTCCCGCTACTGGGGCTTTGTGCCGGAAGGCAATATCGTGGGCAAGGCCTTCTTCGTGTGGATGAATTTCGGTAACCTCAAGCGGATTGGCCCGTTTCATTGATGGGCCGCTTGGGGGATAAATATTGGTCAATAGACATTGGGGGAGAAGACATATGTTGAGAAATCGTTCTGCCAGCCAGTCCCGCCAGCGTGGCCTGTCGTTCATTGGCGTGATCTTTATCGGGTTGATCGCGGTGGCCGCGTTTGCGATTGGCGGACAGTCGCTCCCCATCTTCCTGGAATACCAGGCCATCAACAAGGCCGCCAACAAAGCGGCCAAGGAAGGCACCACGGTGGCCGATGTCCGGGCCATCTTCGATCGTGCAGGCGCCATCGACAACATCAGCTCTGTCAAGGGCAGTGACCTGGAAATCGGCAAGCGCAATGACAAGATCGTGGTGTCCTTCAAGTACTCCCGCGAAATCGCCCTGGCGGGCCCGGCCTTCCTGGTCTATCGCTTTGAAGGACAAACCAAGTAGTGCATCCCGGCTTGCTCGCGCTGCAGACCCGTCTGCAACATGTTTTCTCTGATGCTTCCCTGCTCCAGCGCGCGGTCACGCACCGCAGCTTTTCGGCCGACCACAACGAGCGCCTGGAGTTTCTTGGCGACTCGGTCCTGAATCTGGCCGTCGCCAGCCTGCTTTACCAGCGGCTGGCGGCCCTGCCCGAAGGCGACCTTTCCCGCGTACGCGCCAACCTCGTCAAGCAGGACACCTTGCACCAGCTTGCGCTGCGGCTGAAGGTCTCCGAGGTGCTGCGCCTGGGCGAGGGCGAATCCAAATCCGGTGGCCAGCAGCGGCCCTCCATCCTGGCCGACGCAGTCGAGGCCCTCATTGGTGCCGTGTACCTTGACGCGGGCTATGCCAGCGCCGAGGCCCTGGTGCACCGCCTGTTCCAGGGGGTGGAGATCAACCCGCAGATGCAGGCTGCATCCAAGGATGCGAAGACCGCGTTGCAAGAGTGGCTGCAGGGCCGCAAAATGAAGCTGCCACAGTACCGCGTGGTGGCCACGGTGGGCGCAGCACACCGTCAGACCTTCGATGTCGAGTGCGACATTCCAGAGCTGTCCCTGACCGAGCGCGGCATTGGCGGCTCCCGCCGGGCGGGTGAGCAAGCTGCCGCCGCCGCCATGCTGGCGACACTGAAAGCAAAGAATTTATGAACGAAGATGCTACCAAAGATGTAGCTGCTGACGCAGATCCATCAAGCGCTAGTGGCCAAAATGACCTCGAGGCCATGCTGGCCGCCGCAGGCGCGCCCGCCGCTGTGCCCGGCCAGCGCTGCGGCGTGATCGCCATCGTGGGCAAGCCCAACGTGGGCAAGTCCACGCTGCTCAATGCGCTGGTGGGGCAAAAGATCTCCATCACCTCGCGCAAGGCACAGACCACGCGCCACCGCATCACGGGCATCCGCACGCGCGAACAGACGCAGTTCATCTTTGTGGACACGCCGGGTTTTCAGACCCGTCACGCCACGGCGCTCAACAAATCGCTGAACAAGACCGTGATGGGCGCCATTGGCGATGTGGACCTGATCCTCTTCGTGGTCGAGGCCGGCAGCTTCACACTGGCCGATGCCAAGGTGCTCTCGCTGTTCAAGCCCGGCATTCCGACGCTCCTGATCGCCAACAAGCTCGACAACGTTCACCGCCGCGCCGAGATCGCACCCTGGCTCAAGAGCATGCAGGAGCGCCACCCGTTTGCTGAGTTCGTGCCCATGTCGGCCAAGAACAAGGGCGACGTCGAGCGCCTGTTTGGCATCTGCGCCAAATACCTGCCCGAGCAGGGCTGGTGGTACGCCGAGGACGAGCTGACCGACCGCAGCGAAAAGTTTCTGGCCTCCGAAACCGTGCGCGAGAAGCTGTTTCGCTTCACGGGCGATGAACTGCCCTACACCTCCACCGTCATCATCGACAAGTTCGATGAAGAAAAGAGCAAGGTGCACAAACGCATGGTCAAGATCGCCGCCACCATCGTGGTCGAGCGTGACAACCACAAGATGATGGTCATCGGTGACAAGGGCGAGCGCCTCAAGCGCATTGGCACCGAGGCGCGCCAGGAGCTCGAGAAACTCATGGACGCCAAGGTGTTCCTCGAACTCTGGGTCAAGGTGCGCTCCGGCTGGGCCGACGACGAAGCCCGCGTGCGCTCGTTCGGATACGAATAACCTCCAGCGTCCGTGGCCCCGCCCAAGCGCATTGCCGACGAACCCGCCTTCGTACTGCACAGTTACGACTGGAGCGAATCCAGCCTGATCCTGGAGACCTTCACCCGCCACTACGGCCGCGTGGCGCTGGTCGCCAAGGGCGCGAAAAAGCCCAGCTCCAACTTTCGCCCCGTGCTGCTGCCGCTGCAGCCCCTGCAGCTGACCTACACCCTGGCAGGGCAGGGCGACGCGGACATCCACACCCTCAAGGGCGCGGAATGGATGGGTGGCCATGTCATGCCCACGGGCGATGCGCTGCTGTCGGGCCTGTACCTCAATGAGCTGCTGCTGCGCCTGCTGGCGCGCGCCGACCCGCATGCGGCCTTGTTCGACGCCTATGCGGGCGTGGTGCGCGTGCTGGCCAGCGAGCACGGCGACGCGCTGGAGCCCGTGCTGCGCAGCTTCGAGCTGCTGCTGCTGCGCGAAATCGGTCTGCTGCCCAGCTTGGGCGCCCAGACCATGACGCTGGAGCCGCTCCAGGCCCAGGCGCGCTATGCCCTGGTGGCCGAAGGCGGCTTGCGCGCCGCGTCCGCCGCCGACCGCGCGGCACTGACTGGCAACCAATGGCAGGCGCTGCAGCGGGCCCTGGATGACGGCGCCCTGGGCGGCTATACCGCCATCTTGCGGGCCTGCGCGCCGGTGGCCGCCGAACTCAAGCCCCAACTGCGTGCTCTGCTGCAATACCATTGCGGCAGTCCCACGCTGCGCACCCGCCAGCTCATGATCGACCTGCAGTCCTTATGACCACCCCACACCCCCGCACCGCCCTGTCCGTCAACGTCAACAAGGTCGCCCTGGTGCGCAACACGCGCCACCTGGGCATTCCCAGCGTTACGCGCGCGGCCACGCTGTGCCTGCAGGCGGGCGCCCAGGGCATCACCGTGCACCCGCGGCCCGACGAGCGGCATATCCGCCGCCAGGACGTGTTCGACCTTGCCGCGCTCATGAAGGCCTGGCCCGACCGCGAATACAACATCGAGGGCAACCCGTCGCAGAACCTCATGGACTTCATCCGCCAGGTTCGCCCGCACCAGGCCACCTTCGTGCCCGACAGCGAAGACCAGTTCACCAGCGACCACGGCTGGAGCTTTCCGCAGGACGCCGAGCGCCTCGCGCCGCTGATCGCCGAATGCCGCAGCCTGGGCGTGCGCGTCAGCCTGTTCATGGACCCCGTGCCCGCGCAGATGGCCGCCGCCCGTGCCGCGGGCGCCGACCGCGTCGAGCTCTACACCGAACCCTACGCCGCCGCCTGGGGCACGCCGCGGCAGGCGGCTGAACTGGCGCGCTACGCCGCCGCCGCGCAGGCCGCGCTGGATGCGGGCCTGGGCGTCAACGCCGGCCACGACCTGAACCGCGACAACCTTGCCGCCTTTGTGCGCGAGGTGCCGGGCGTGCTGGAGGTGTCCATCGGCCACGCGCTCATCGCCGACGCGCTGGAGCTGGGTTACGCCGCCACGGTGCAGGCCTACCAGCGCTGCATTGCACAAGGTTTTAACTCCTGATTTAATAGCTGCTAGCGCTTACTGCATAAGCGCTAGAGGCCAATTTCATTCAAAAAAATGATCTACGGCATTGGCACCGACATCTGCGACGTGCGGCGCATCGCGGCCAGTCTGGAGCGCCACGGCGAGCGCTTTGCCCACAAGGTGCTGGCCGACGGCGAACTGGCCACCTGGCGCGAGCGCAGCGCCCGCTGGCCCGACCGGGGCCTGCGCTACCTGGCCACGCGCTTTTCGGCCAAGGAAGCTTTCAGCAAGGCCATTGGCTTGGGCATGCGCATGCCCATGACCTGGCGCCATTGCGAAGTGGCCAAGCTGGCCAGCGGCCAGCCCGTGATCGTGCTGCACGGCGCGCTCAAGGAATGGTTCGAGGCCCGAAACCTCACGGCGCACCTGAGCGTGACCGACGAAACCGACTACGCCGCCAGCTTTTGCGTGGTCGAGAAAATATAAGCAAAATCAGCCTCTGGCGCTTATGCAGAAAGCGCTAACAGCTATTATTTAATGAGCAAAATCCATCCATGACCGCAGAACACGCCCCCTTGATCCTCGACGTGGCAGGCCTAGAGCTGACCGCTGCCGACCGCCGCCGCCTGGCCCACCCGCTCACCGGCGGCATCATCCTGTTTGCCCGCAACTGGGAAAATCGCGCCCAGTTGCTGGAGCTCACGGCCAGCATCAAGGCCGTGCGCGACGACCTCCTGATCTGCGTGGACCACGAAGGTGGCCGCGTGCAGCGCTTTCGCACCGACGGCTTCACCCACCTGCCGCCCATGCGCGCCCTGGGCGAGCTGTGGATGAAGGACGCCCTGGCCGCCACCAACGCCGCCACCGCCTGCGGCTACGTGCTGGGCGCCGAGTTGCGCGCCTGCGGGGTGGATTTCTCCTTCACCCCCGTGCTGGATCTGGATTGGGGGGAGAGCGGCGTCATCGGCGACCGCGCCTTACACCGCGACCCGCGCGTGGTCGCGCTGCTGGCCAAGAGCCTCATGCACGGCCTGCTGCAGGCGGGCATGGCCAACTGCGGCAAGCA
>DAIQRN010000176.1:0-5747 GCA_036786185.1 Acidovorax sp.
CGGAAGAAGAACTGCTGCGCAACGCGCCGCAGCCCGTGCCCGTCACCACCGACGGAGCGACGTCCACCGGGAGCTAGCCCAGCCGTTTGATGAGACTGGATGTGTCCCAGCGGTTGCCGCCCATCTTCTGAACATCGGCGTAGAACTGGTCCACCAGCGCCGTCACGGGCACGCGCGAGCCGTTGCGCCGGGCCTCGTCCAGCACCAGGCCCAGGTCCTTGCGCATCCAGTCCACGGCAAAGCCAAAGTCGAATTTGCCATCGACCATGGTCTTGCCGCGGTTGTCCATCTGCCAGCTCTGGGCGGCGCCCTTGCCGATCACGTCCAGCACCTGCTTCATGTCCAGCCCGGCGTTCTGGCCAAAGGCCACGGCCTCGGACAGGCCTTGCACCAGGCCTGCGATGCAGATCTGATTGACCATCTTGGCCAACTGGCCCGAGCCGCTTGCACCGAGCAGCGTGAACGCCCGCGCGAAGGCCAGGGCGATGGGCCGGACTGCGTCGAAGGCAGCCGTATCCCCCCCGCACATCACCGTGAGCTGACCATTTTGCGCCCCCGCCTGGCCTCCTGACACCGGCGCATCGACAAACTGCAGGCCCAGGGCCTGGGCTGCGGCGTACAGGTCACGCGCCACCTCGGCCGACGCGGTGGTGTGGTCCACAAAGATCGCGCCTGGCTGCATGCCCGCAAAGGCGCCGTCGGCCCCCAGGGTCACCGAGCGCAGGTCATCGTCATTGCCCACGCAGCAGAACACGATGTCCGCCCCCGCCGCAGCCTCGCGTGGCGTTGCAGCATGTTTTGGGGCTCTAGCGCTTGCGTACTCTGCGCACCAAGCTATTGATTTGGTAGCGGTGCGGTTGTACACCGTGACTTCATGCCCCGCCAGCGCCAGGTGGCCGGCCATGGGATAACCCATCACGCCCAGGCCCAGGAAGGCGACCTTGCGGGACGGGGTTGCGTCGTAGTTGCGGGGGTTGGTACTGGACATGGGCGTTCCTGGGTAGTGGAAATGAAAACCCGCCCAGGAGGGCGGGGCGGACAGACTGGCCGACGCTTCAGACAATCGCGAAGTGCTCGGTGCCCTGGGCCAGATCGGGCGACTTGGCGCGCTGGCTGTTGAGCTTGATCTGCAGGCGCAGGTCGTTGAGCGAGTCGGCGTTGCGCAGCGCGTCTTCGTAGGTGATCAGGTTGGACTCGTACAGGTCGAACAGCGCCTGGTCGAAGGTCTGCATGCCCAGGTTGCGGCTCTTTTTCATGATCTCCTTGATCTCGTGGACATCGCCCTTGAAGATCAGGTCCGAGATCAGCGGCGTGTTGAGCATGACCTCCACGGCCGCCGAGCGGCCCTTGCCGTCCTGCTTGGGGATCAGGCGCTGCGACACCATGGCGCGCAGGTTGAGCGACAGGTCCATCAGCAGTTGCGGGCGGCGCTCTTCGGGGAAGAAGTTGATGATGCGGTCCAGCGCCTGGTTGGCGCTGTTGGCGTGCAGCGTGGCCAGGCACAGGTGGCCGGTTTCGGCGAAGGCCACGGCGTGCTCCATGGTTTCACGGTCGCGGATTTCGCCCATCAAAATCACGTCGGGCGCCTGGCGCAGCGTGTTCTTGAGGGCGGCTTCCCAGCTGTCGGTGTCCAGCCCCACTTCGCGCTGCGTGACCACGCAGTTCTTGTGCGGGTGCACAAATTCGATAGGGTCTTCCACCGTGATGATGTGGCCGAACGAGTTCTCGTTGCGCCAGTCCACCATGGCGGCCAGCGTGGTGGATTTGCCCGAGCCCGTGGCACCCACCAGGATGCACAGGCCGCGCTTGGTCATGGTCACTTCCTTGAGCACCTGGGGCACGCCCAGGCCGTCGATGGTGGGCAGCGTGAGTGGAATGGTCCGCAGCACCATGCCCACCTTGCCCTGCTGCACGAAGGCGTTCACGCGGAACCGGCCCACGCCGGCGGGCGAGATGGCGAAGTTGCATTCCTTGGTGCGTTCAAAGTCGGCCACCTGCTTGTCGCTCATCACCGAACGGGCCAGTGTGAGCGTGTGGGCGGGCGTGAGCGGCTGGGGCGAGACCTTGGTGACCTTGCCATCCACCTTGATGGCCGGTGGGAACTCTGCCGTGATGAACAAATCGCTGCCGTTGCGGCTCACCATCAGCTTGAGCAGGTCATTGATGAATTTACTGGCCTGATCGCGTTCCATCAGAACTTCTCCCGGGGTTTTCGCCTGCAAGGCGATAGTTGATCTTGTTTTGGTGCCGCATTATTTCTGATGGTCGCTCAGGCGGGCACTCACCACGCGCAGGCGCAGCGACAGCTTGCGCGCCAGCAGCGCAATCAGGCTGGCGGCGAGCTGCGGGTCCTTGCCCATCATGTCGTCCATTGCTTCGGCCGAGAGTACCGCGATCTCGCAGTCGGTCAGCGTGGTGCAGGCCGAGAAACGGATGCCGCTGTCCAGCAGCGACATCTCGCCCAGAATGTCGCCAGGCCGGGTTTCGGCCAGGCGCAGTTGCTCGCCCCAGGGCTGCACGCGGTCCACCGCGATGGTGCCGGTGAGCAGCACCACCATGAAGTTGCCGTATTCGTCCTGGCGGATCACGTCGCGGTTGGACGGGATGGCCGCAAACTCGAAGAAGCGCTCCATGCGCTCCACGGCGTCCTTGTCCAGGTGCGCCATGTATTTGTCCTTGGCCCATAGACCCTGCAGCAGCTTGCCCCCCCGGCTGGTGGGCAGGCGCTTGGCGCCGATTTCGACGGCGCGGGCCTCCCACGGCACCAGCATGGAGTCGTCCACGCCCTGGCCCGCAAAGGCCGTGGAGAAGAGCACGGAATCCGTGTGCTCCTCCGCTGGCTTGCCGCTGCGGGTATTGATCTTCAGAAGGCTCAGGATGCCTTTCATAGAGTGCTCCGGTCTGCGGCCCGTGGGCTGCAATGCTTGGGGGGATCAGCCAGGGAAATTTTCGGGGATCTTGGCCTTGCTGCGCGCCTCGGCCGGGCTGATGATGTTGCGCCGCACCAGGTCGGTGAGGTTCTGGTCCAGCGTCTGCATGCCCACGCTGTTGCTGGTCTGGATGGTGGAGTACATCTGCGCCACCTTGGCCTCGCGGATCAGGTTGCGGATGGCGCTGGTGCCCAGCATGATCTCGTGCGCGGCCACGCGGCCCGAGCCGTCCTTGGTCTTGCACAGCGTTTGCGAGATCACGGCCTGCAGCGACTCGGAGAGCATCGCGCGGACCATTTCCTTTTCTTCGGCGGGGAACACGTCGATGATCCGGTCGATGGTCTTGGCGGCGCTGGACGTGTGCAGCGTGCCGAAGACCAGGTGGCCCGTTTCCGCGGCCGTCATGGCCAGGCGAATGGTTTCCAGGTCGCGCATTTCACCCACCAGGATGGCGTCCGGGTCTTCGCGCAGCGCGGACTTCAGCGCGGCGGCGAACGACAGCGTCATGGGGCCGACCTCGCGCTGGTTGATCAGGCACTTCTTGGATTCGTGCACGAACTCGATCGGGTCTTCCACCGTCAGAATGTGGCCGTATTCGGATTCGTTCAGGTAGTTGACCATGGCCGCCAGCGTGGTGGACTTGCCCGAGCCCGTGGGGCCCGTCACCAGCACCAGCCCGCGCGGCTTGAGGGCCAGGTCGCCGAAGATCTTGGGCGCGTTGAGCTGCTCGAGCGTGAGGATCTTGGAGGGAATGGTCCGGAACACGGCGGCCGCCCCGCGGTTCTGGTTGAAGGCGTTGACGCGGAAACGGGCCAGGCCCTCGATCTCGAACGAGAAGTCCACCTCCAGGAATTCTTCATACGTCTTGCGCTGCGAGTCGCTCATGATGTCGTACACCATGGCGTGCACCGTCTTGTGGTCCAGCGCATCGACGTTGATGCGCCGGACATCGCCGTGGACCCGGATCATCGGCGGCAGACCCGAAGAAAGGTGCAGGTCGGAGGCCTTGTTCTTGACGCTGAACGCGAGCAGTTGGGTAATGTCCACGGGGTCCCTCTATCGTTTGGTACGCTGCCGAACATTATGACCACGATTGCTAACAACCTCCAACAGGTTCTGGGCAGGATGGCGCAGGCCTGCCAGGCGGCCGGGCGCGACCCCGCCAGCGTGTCACTGCTGGCCGTTTCCAAGACCTTTGGCGCCGATGCCGTGGTGCAGGCGGTGGCCGCCGGGCAGCGCGACTTTGGCGAGAACTACATCCAGGAAGGGGTGGACAAGATCGTTGCCCTGCGCGCTGCGCTGCCCACCGTGTCGCTCACGTGGCACTGCATCGGCCCCATCCAGAGCAACAAGACGCGCCCTGTGGCCGAGCACTTTGATTGGGTGCACACGGTGGACCGACTCAAGATCGCCGAACGCCTGTCGGCCCAGCGGCCCGAGCACCTGCCGCCGCTTTCAGTGTGCATCCAGGTCAACATCGACGGGGGGCCCACCAAGTCCGGCGTGGCGCCCGCCGAGGCCCAGGCCTTGGCGCGGGCTGTAGCAAAACTGCCACGCCTGCAGGTGCGTGGGCTCATGTGTATCCCCGATCATGCTCCTGAATTTGAAGCGCAATACGCTCTCCACACAAGCGCCAGAGGGCTTTTTGATCAAATAAGAGCAGCGCGTGAGCCAGGGCTGGAGGCCTTCGACACCCTGTCGCTGGGCATGACGGCCGACCTGGAAGCCGCCATTCGCGCGGGCAGCACCATGGTGCGCGTGGGCACCGGGGTGTTTGGCGGGCGCAACTACGCGGCGGTCAGCCCTTGAACTGCGCCACAGCCGCCAGCGCCGCCACCACGTCGGCCTCGCTCACGTCCAGGTGCGTGACCCAGCGCAGCCGGGTGGCGCCGCCGTAGAGGCTGCTGGTCACGCGCACCCCGTTCTGTGCCAGCCACGCCGTGAAGGCGGGGGCCACGTCCGCCTGCAGGTCGGTGAACAGGATATTGGTCTGCCAGGGCAGCACCGTGATGCGGCCTTGCAGCACCGGGTGGCTGCGATTGGCTTCGGCGAGGCCCTGCGCCAGTCGGTCCAGATGGGCATGGTCATCGGCCAGGCGGCGCACATGGTGCTGCAGCGCATGGTGGCCCGCGGCCGCCAGCACGCCCGCCTGGCGCATGCCGCCGCCCAGAATCTTGCGCGTGCGCCGCGCCTGGCGGATGAAGTCGCGCGTGCCCAGCACCAGCGAGCCCACGGGCGCACCCAGCCCTTTGCTCAGGCACAGCGACACCGAATCGAAATGGCCGCACAGGCTGCGCGCTTCTTCATATACGTCCGTGCCATGGCGCGCGGCATTGGCCGTGGCGGCGTTGAACAGGCGCGCGCCATCCAGGTGCAGCGCCAGGCCGCGCTGTTGGGCCAACTGTGCGACCTCGGCTATGTAGGCAGGCGGCAGCACCTGGCCACCGGTGGTGTTCTCCAGCACGATGAGGCGGGTGCGCGCGAAGTGCGGATCGTCGGGCTTGATGGCGGCTGCGATGTCGGCCACGCGCAGCGTGCCGTCCGGCTGCGTTTCCACGGGCTGGGGCTGGATGGAGCCCAGCACGGCCATGCCACCCGCCTCCCAGCGGTAGGTGTGCCAGCTCTGGCCCACGATGGCCTCGTCGCCGCGCTGGCAGTGGCCCCACAGCGCGATCAGGTTGGTCTGCGTGCCGGAGGGGGCGAACAACGCCGCCTCAAAACCCAGCAGCTCGGCCGCGTGGTCCTGCAGTGCGTTCACCGAAGGGTCGTCGGCAAACACATCGTCGCCCAGCGGGGCCTTGAACATGGCTTCCCGCA
>DAIQRN010000177.1:0-5730 GCA_036786185.1 Acidovorax sp.
GGCCGCCGGGCACGAACTGGATCACCACGAAGGTCAACAGCAGCACGCCCAGCAGCGTGGGCAGCATGAGCAGGATGCGTTTGAGGATGTAGGCGAACATGGGCAGGCGATCGTTCGGTTATTTCTTGTCGGGCGCGGTTTGGGGCGGCACCCGTGCCCACCAGGTGTCAATCACCCAGCCCTCGCCGCTGGAATACGGCGGCAGGGCCTCGGGCCGCGCCAGGCGCCAGGCGTTGTAGGCCATGCGGTGGGTACCCGCGGTCCACTGCGGGATCAGGTAGTGGCTGTGGGCAATGATGCGCTCCAGCGCGTGGCAGGCGGGCAGCAACTGGGCCTCGGTCTTGGCACCCACCATGGCCCGGATCATGGCGTCCACGGCCGGGCTCTTCACGCCGGGGAAGTTGCCCGAGTCCTCGGTATCCGCCGCCTGGCTGCCAAACATGTCGGCAAACTCCTGGCCCGGGTTGTTGGTGCCCTGGTAGGCCAGCGAGGTGATGTCGAAGTCGAACTTCTGCAGCCGCTGCTGGTACAGCGCAAAGTCCACCGAGCGAAAGCGCAGCGTGATGCCGATTTTTTCGAGATTGCGGATCCAGGGCGTGATGGTGCGCACGCCGACTTCGCTGCTGTCCATGTATTCGAGCACCATGGCCTCGCCCTGGGCGTTGCGCAGGGCGCCGTCCCGCACCTCCCAGCCGGCATCTTTCAGCAGCGCCTGCGCCCGCCGCAAATTGGCGCGCAGCGACGAATCGCCATCGGTGCGCGGCGGTACGGTCATGGGGCCAAAGGCCGCCGCCGGGATGTCTTTGCGAAACGGCTCCATCAGCGCCAGCTCTTCGGGCGATGGCGTGCCGCGCGTCTCGCAAGCCGTGTTGCCGAACAGGCCGTTCACGCGCTGGTAGGCGCCGTAGAACATCTGGCGGTTCATCCACTCATAGTCCAGCGCCAGGCCCAGCGCCTCGCGCACGCGCAGGTCCTGCAGCAACGCACGGCGGGTATTGAGCACGTAGCTTTGAAAGCCCGAGGGCAGCTTGTGCGCGAACTCGCCCTTGGCCAGTTCGCCGGTGTCAAATTTCTTGCCGTTCACGCGCCGTGCCCAGTCGCCCGCGCTGAAGAAGCGCATCAGGTCGAACTCACCGGCCTTGAGGGCCTCCAGCCGCGCCGTGTTGTCCTTGTAGATCTTGACCAGGATCTGATCAAAATTGGCCGTGCCCTTGCGCACGTTGAGGTCACGCGCCCAGTACTGCGGGTCGCGCACGTAGGTGATGTCCTTGCCAAAGCGCACCGGGCCGATCTTGTACGGGCCGCTGCCGATGGGGATGTCCATCACCACCTGGTCAAAGGGCTTGGTCTTGCCGTCCTCCACCCCCCAGTCGCGGCTGAACACCGGCAGGCCGCCCACGGTGAGCGGCAGTTCGCGGTTGGGCTGCTTGAAGCGGTAGCGCACTGTGCGGTCGTTCAGCACGTCCACGCCCGCCACGTCGATCAGCAAGGTCTTGTAGGCGGGCGAGGTGAACGGGCCCACCAGGGTGTCGTAGCTGTGCTTGACGTCCTGCGCCAGTACGGGCTTGCCGTTGTGAAAGCGCGCCTCGGGCCGCAGGCGGAAGGTGGCCGACAGACCATCGGCGGCCACCGCCACATCCTCGGCCAGCAGGCCGTAGCCGGTGGCCGTCTCGTCCATGGAGCCCACCAGCAGCGAATCGAACATGAGCTGCGACAGGTAGGCCGGCGCGGTGCCCTTGATGGTGAACGGGTTGTATTTGTCGAAGGTGGAGACGCGCAGGTTGCTGACCAACCGCAGCTCGCCGCCCTTGGGCGCATCGGCGTTCACATAGTTGAAATGCGCGAACCCGGCGGGGTATCGCGGCTCGCCCCACAGCGCATACGCATGGGCGGCCCAGGCCGGAACAGCACACCCCATCAGCAAGAAAGTCAGCCAAAACCGCATGCGACAATTCTGCACTACGTTGGCAGTGCCCCAGCCAGGTTCTGGCGCGCTGCACCCACACCATTCCAAGGAGAACAAACATGGGTTTTCTGACCGGCAAGAAGCTGCTCATCACAGGCGTGCTGTCCAACCGCTCCATTGCCTACGGCATTGCCAAGGCCTGCCACGAGCAAGGTGCCGAGCTGGCGTTCAGCTACGTGGGCGAGCGCTTCAAGGACCGCATCACCGACTTTGCGGCCGAGTTCAACTCCCAGCTGGTGTTTGACTGCGACGTGGCCAGCGACGAGCAGATCGCGCGCATGTTTGCGGACCTGTCGCAGACCTGGCCGAAGTTTGACGGCTTTGTCCACGGCATCGGCTTTGCGCCGCGCGAGGCCATTGCGGGCAACTTTCTGGACGGCCTGAGCCGCGAAGGCTTCCGCATTGCGCACGACATCAGCGCCTACAGCTTCCCGGCCATGGCCAAGGCGGCCCTGCCCTACCTGAACGACAAGTCGTCGCTGCTGACACTGAGCTACCTGGGCGCGCTGCGCTCCATCCCCAACTACAACACCATGGGCCTGGCCAAGGCCAGCCTGGAGGCCAGCGTGCGCTACCTGGCCGAGGCCGTGGGCCGCACCGAAGACGGCCGCAGCATCCGCGCCAACGGCATCAGCGCCGGCCCCATCAAGACCCTGGCCGCCAGCGGCATCAAGGACTTTGGCAAGCTGCTCAGCCGCGTGGCCGACGCCTCGCCCCTGCGCCGCAACGTGACGATTGAAGACGTGGGCAATGTGGCGGCGTTCCTGCTGTCCGACCTGGCCTCGGGCATGACGGCCGAGATCACCTATGTGGATGGCGGCTTCAGCCAGACGGCGGGGCTGAGCGCCGACCAGGTTTGATTCACTCTTTTTTAATGAAATTGGGCTCCAGCGCTTATCCAGCAAGCGCTGGAAGCTATTGATTAAATAGCATCGCCATGCTTCGCAGAAGCTGCCTGACCTGCCTGGCGTTCATCGCCTGGCCCGGTCATGCGGCCGACGCACCCGCCTTGCTGCTGGCCAGCGTGTACCGGCCCGGCATGTCCCTGGCCGACTACTGGGTGAGCGAAAAGTACGACGGCGTGCGCGGCTACTGGGACGGCCAGACGCTGCGCACCCGGGGCGGCGAGACGGTGGCGGCGCCCGCATGGTTCACCGCGGGCTGGCCCGCCACGGCCCTGGACGGCGAGCTGTGGGCCGGGCGCGGGCGTTTCAGCCACGCCCAGTCCACCACGCGCCAGCAGCAAGCGGGCGACGATGCCTGGCGGCAGATGCGCTTCATGGTGTTTGACCTGCCTGCCCACGGCGGCCCGTTTGACGAGCGCCTGCCCGCCCTGAAGGCTGTGGTAGCGCACATCGGCCAGCCCTGGGTGCAGGCCGTGCCGCAGCAGCGCGTGGCCACCGACGCCGCCCTGCAGGCCCTGCTGCAGCGCACGGTGCGCGCCGGGGGCGAGGGGCTGATGCTGCACAAAGGCAGCTCGCTGTACCGCTCGGGCCGCAGCGACGATCTCATCAAGCTCAAGACGCACGAAGACACCGAGGCCCGCGTGGTGGGCCACCTGCCCGGCCAGGGCAAGCACGCCGGGCGCCTGGGGGCGCTGCTGGTGGAGATGCCCAGCGGCCAGCGCTTCCGGCTGGGCGCGGGTTTCAGCGATGCGGAGCGGGCCAGCCCGCCGCCCATCGGCGCTTGGGTGACCTACCGCTTTCGCGGCACGCACGACGGCGGCCTGCCGCGCTTTGCCAGCTTTGTGCGCGTGCGCGAAGACATGGCGCCGCAGCGCTGACACCCCATTTACTATCAAAAAAATAGCTGCTGGCGCTTACTCCATAAGCGCCAGCAGCCAATTTGACTTAAAAACAAGCGTCAGACGTTGCGGCCGTAAGGTCCGTCGTCGCCCACTTGCACCAGGTTCTTGGCCGTGGCCAGCGGCTTGGGGTTCTTGCCGGTCTTGCCGCTCACATCGGCCACGCAGTCCGCGTAGTAGCGCACCTGGCCGTTTTCGTCCTCCACCTCCACCAGGCCGTGGATGTCGGTCTCGAAGCCGGGGCACAGCTTGGCGAACTCGCGCGCGAACTTGAGGTAGTCCACGATCTTCTTGTTGAACACCTCGCCGGGGATGAGCAGTGGAATGCCCGGCGGGTACGGCGTGACCAGGCCCACGGTGATGCGGCCTTCCAGGTCGTCGATCTCCACGCGCTCGGTCTGGCGGTGCGCGATGTGCGCGTAGGCGTCCGAGGGCTTCATGGCGGGCGTGAGGTCCGACAGGTACATCTCGGTCGTCAGGCGCGCGATGTCGTACTGGGCGTACATCTGGTGCACGTGCTGGCACAGGTCCTTCAGGCCCATGCGCTCGTAGCGCTTGTGCTGCTGGCAGAACTCCGGAAGGATGCGCCACATGGGCTGGTTCTTCTCGTAGTCGTCCTTGAACTGCTGCAGCGCCGTCAGCAGCGTGTTCCAGCGGCCCTTGGTGATGCCGATGGTGAACATGATGAAGAAGCTGTACAGGCCCGTCTTTTCCACCACCACGCCGTGCTCGGCCAGGTACTTGGTGACGATGGACGCAGGAATGCCGGTCTTGTCGAACTTGCCATCCAGGCTCAGGCCGGGCGTGACGATGGTGGACTTGATCGGGTCCAGCATGTTGAAGCCGTCGGCCAGCTGGCCAAAGCCGTGCCACTTGGCGCCGGCCTTCTTGCTCTTGCTGTCGCTGCGGATGATCCAGTCCTCGGCGCGGCCGATGCCTTCGTCCACGAGCTTTTCGGGGCCCCAGACCTTGAACCACCAGTCCTTCTTGCCAAAGTCGTCCTCGATCTGGCGCATGGCGCGGCGGAAGTCCAGCGCTTCCAGAATGCTTTCTTCCACCAGCGCGGTGCCGCCGGGCGGCTCCATCATGGCCGCCGCCACATCACAGCTGGCGATGATGCTGTACTGCGGGCTGGTGCTGGTGTGCATCAGGTAGGCCTCGTTGAAGAGGTGGCGGTCGAGCTTGGTGGTCTGTGAGTCCTGCACCAGCACGTGGCTGGCCTGGCTGATGCCGGCCAGGAGCTTGTGGATGGACTGCGTGGCATAGGTGACGGAATGCTTGGGGCGCGTGCGCTTCTTGCCCATGGCGTGGTAGGTGCCATAGAACGGGTGGAAGGCGGCGTGCGGCAGCCAGGCCTCGTCGAAGTGCAGGTTGTCCACGTAGCCATCGAGCATGCCCTTGATGGTCTCGGTGTTGTAAAGCACGCCGTCGTAAGTGCTTTGCGTGAGCGTGAGCACGCGCGGCTTGACCTTCTTGGCGTCCACGCCCTTGAGCAGCGGGTTGGCGCGGATCTTGGCCTCGATGGCCTTGGGCTCGAACTCGCTTTGCGGAATGGGTCCGATGATGCCGAAGTGGTTGCGCGTGGGCTTCATGAACACGGGGATGGCCCCGGTCATGATGATGCTGTGCAGGATGGACTTGTGGCAGTTGCGGTCCACCACCACCACATCACCGGGCGCCACGGTGTGGTGCCACACCATCTTGTTCGATGTGGATGTGCCGTTGGTCACGAAGAAGCAGTGGTCGGCGTTGAAAATGCGCGCGGCGTTGCGCTCGGACTCGCCAATGGCGCCGTTGTGGTCCAGCAGTTGGCCCAGTTCTTCGACCGCGTTGCACACGTCGGCACGCAGCATGTTCTCGCCATAGAACTGGTGGTACATCTGGCCCACGGGGCTCTTGAGGAAAGCCACGCCGCCCGAGTGGCCCGGGCAGTGCCAGCTGTAGGAGCCGTCCTCGGCAT
>DAIQRN010000178.1:0-5726 GCA_036786185.1 Acidovorax sp.
GAAGGTGGCTACGCCACCAACGTGCCCAAGGTGTTTGCGGCCGGCGACATCCGTCGCGGCCAGTCGCTGGTGGTCTGGGCCATCCGCGAAGGCCGCCAGGCTGCGCGCGCAGTGGACGAGTTCCTCATGGGTTACTCGGACCTGCCACGCTGATCCTGCGCATTGCGCACCCTCCCGGTCACGGCGCCTTCGGGCGCCGTTTGTATTGGTGGGGGCTTGGCTTCAAGCTGTGGCAATGACCGGGCGTCAGCCTTCTGGAGGCTTTGTTGGCACAATCAGGGGTTCTGTCAATCCGGGCTTGCCTCGGTCCCAAGGGGTGGGGCGCTGCCTGTTGTGCTTTTTTTACAAACATACTTGAATGTATGTTTGTGTCTTCAGCTATCATCTGCGCTCCGTTTTTCGGGGGCGGGTGGTGTTTTGGCAGGCCCGAATTCCGATCACTCCTTCTTGCATGGCCGAGTCCTCCTTTCTTACCGAGTTGCGCAACGTCACCTTTTCGTACGGTGACCGCGTGATCCTGCGCGACGTGACGCTGGCGGTTCCGCGCGGCAAGGTCACGGCGCTGATGGGGGCATCGGGGGGGGGCAAAACCACCGTGCTGCGCTTGATCGGGGGGCAGCACAAGGCCCAGAGCGGCCAGGTGCTGGTCAACGGCCAAGACGTGGGGCGCATGGACGTGCAGGCTTTGTACGCCGCGCGCCGGCGCATGGGCATGCTGTTCCAGTTCGGGGCGCTGTTTACCGACCTCAGCGTGTTCGAGAACGTGGCGTTTCCGCTGCGTGAGCACACCGATTTGTCCGAAGACCTGATTCGCGATGTCGTGCTGATGAAGCTGCACGCGGTGGGCCTGCGCGGGGCCCGTGACCTGATGCCCAGCCAGATCTCGGGCGGCATGGCGCGCCGCGTGGCGCTGGCCCGTGCGATCGTGCTGGACCCGGAGCTGGTCATGTACGACGAGCCCTTTGCGGGCCTGGACCCGATTTCACTGGGCACGGCGGCGCAGCTGATTCGCCAGCTCAACGACGCCATGGGGCTCACCAGCATCGTCGTGTCGCATGACCTGGAAGAGACCTTCCGCCTGGCGGACCACGTGATCATCCTGGGCGAAGGCGTGGTGGCAGCCCAAGGCACGCCCGAAGAGGTGCTTGCCAGCCGCGATCCGCTGGTGCACCAGTTTGTGAATGCCCTGCCTGCTGGGCCTGTGCCGTTCCATTACCCCGGCCCTGCCGTGGCGGAAGATTTTGGACCAGCGGGAGGGCGTGCGCTGTGAGCTGGTACAAGCCCTCCGACGTTGGCTTTGCGGTGCGCCACAAGCTGGCCGATATCGGTATGGGCGCACGGCTGTTGGGGCGGCTGGTGCGGTTGCTGGGTGCCACGTTTCTGCGCCCCGCGCTGGTGCGCGACCAAGTGCATTTTCTGGGCAACTATTCGTTGGCCATCATTGCTGTGTCGGGCCTGTTCGTCGGGTTTGTGCTGGGCTTGCAGGGCTACTACACGCTGCAGCGCTACGGCTCGTCCGAGGCGCTGGGCCTGCTGGTGGCCTTGAGCCTCGTGCGCGAGCTGGGACCGGTGGTCACCGCGCTGTTGTTTGCGGGGCGCGCGGGCACATCGCTCACGGCCGAAATCGGCCTGATGCGCGCGGGGGAGCAGCTCAGCGCCATGGAGATGATGGCGGTGGACCCGGTGCAGCGCATCCTGGCTCCACGCTTCTGGGCCGGCGTGATCACCATGCCGCTGCTGGCGGCGGTGTTCAGTGCGGTGGGCATCATCGGCGGCTGGATCGTCGGGGTGCTCATGATCGGCATCGACCCCGGCGCGTTCTGGAGCCAGATGCAGGGCGGGGTGGATGTCTGGAAGGACCTGGGCAACGGCGTGCTCAAGAGTGTGGTCTTTGGCTTCACGGTAACTTTTGTGGCGCTGCTGCAGGGCTACGCCGCCAAACCCACCCCCGAAGGGGTGTCGCGCGCCACCACGCGCACCGTGGTCATGGCGTCTTTGGCGGTGCTGGCACTGGACTTCGTGCTCACTGCGCTGATGTTCAGTATTTGACGCTGGCGGTGCTGGCAGTCCTAGGAATCAAAGGTATGCAACGTTCCAAAAACGATCTGTGGGTTGGACTCTTCGTGATGCTGGGCGCGGTGGCACTGGTGTTTCTGGCGCTGCAGTCCGCCAACCTGCTGAGCCTGAAATTCCACTCGGGCTATCGCATATCCGCCAAGTTCGACAACATCGGCGGCCTCAAGCCCCAGGCAGCAGTGCGCAGCGCCGGGGTGGTGGTGGGGCGCGTGGAGTCCATCACCTTTGACGACAAGACCTTCCAGGCGCGCGTCACGCTGGCCATGGAAGACCGCTACGCGTTCCCCAAGGACAGCTCCCTCAAGATCCTGACCAGCGGCCTGCTGGGCGAGCAGTACATCGGGATCGAGGCCGGTGCCGACGAAAAAAACCTGGAGGCGGGCGACACGATCACATCCACCCAGTCGGCGGTGGTGCTTGAGAACCTCATCGGACAATTTCTTTACAGCAAAGCCGAAGACGGCGCAAAACCTGCAGGGACAGGTGTCAAAAAATGATGCATTCACTTCTTACATTCCGCGCCAGCATCGCTGGTGACAGGTGGTCGGTTTCCCGTCTGGCGACAGGCCTGGCGCTGCTGCTGGGGGCCGTGTTGCTCACCGGGTGCGCCACGGTGGCCAACCCTGACCCCCGCGACCCGCTGGAGTCTTACAACCGCAGCATGACCAACTTCAATGAACAGGTCGATGCCATGGTGCTCAAGCCCGTGGCGACGGCCTACAAGGAGGTCATGCCCGGGCCCGTGCGCACGGGGGTCAGCAACTTCTTTGCAAACCTGGGCGATGTCTGGTCGTTCGTGAACAACGTGCTGCAGCTGCGCGGCGAAGCCGCTGCGTCCAGCTTCATGCGGGTCAATGTGAACACCTTCATGGGCCTGGGTGGCTTGCTGGACATCGCCAGCGAGCTGGGCATCGACCGCTACAAGCAGGACTTTGGTCTGACCCTGGGGCGCTGGGGCGTGGGCACGGGTCCGTATCTGGTGCTGCCCATCCTGGGGCCGTCTACCGTGCGCGACACATTCGCTCTGCCGGTGGACATGAAGGGCAATGTGGTGAGCTACGTGGACCCGGTCTCGGCCCGCAACTCGTTGTATGCCCTTCGCGTGGTGGACACGCGGGCCAACCTGCTGCGCGCCAGCTCGGTGCTCGACAGTGCCGCTCTGGACAAGTACAGCTTTACGCGGGACGTGTACCTGCAAGTGCGCAGCCATGCTGGTGAGGCACAGAATGCCGACGGCAAGGACGACGGCAAGGACGACGGCAAGGACGACGGCAGCGCCAACAACGGCGTGCTGCCGGAAGAGCCTGCCCGCTGATGGCACGTCGGGCGGGGCACATGCTCCGATGCGCCGCCCTGGGCCCGGCCCTGTTGCACTTGCTTGCAACCCGCAACCGCTGCGACGCATGCCAGTGGGCCAGCACCTCCACAATGATGTGACGGGCACAAGCCCGCACCGATGAAAGCCGAGAAGATGATGAACCGACGTTCCCTGGGCCGTGCCGCCCTTTGCATTGCAGCCAGTGCCGTGCTGAGCCTGCCGTTGTCTGCCCTCGCAGCCGACGAGGCGCCCGACGCGCTGATCAAGCGGCTGTCCGCCGATGTGCTCAACACGGTGAAGTCCGACAAGGCCATCCAGGCCGGGGACCTGAGCAAGGTGATCGCGTTGGTCGATAAAACGGTGATGCCCAACGTCAACTTCCGCCGCATGACCGCCGCAGCCGTGGGCCCCGGCTGGCGCCAGGCCACGCCCGAGCAGCAAAAACGCCTGCAGGACGAGTTCAAGATCCTGTTGGTGCGCACCTATGCCGGCGCGCTGGCCCAGGTCAATGACCAGAGCATCCAGGTCAAGCCCCTGCGCGCAGCCGCCGAAGACAAGGACGTGCTGGTGCGCACCGAAATCGTGGGCCGGGGCGATCCCATCCAGCTCGACTACCGCCTCGAAAAGACCCCGGGCGATGGCGCAGGCTGGAAGATCTACAACCTGAATGTGCTGGGTGTCTGGCTGGTGGAAACCTACCGTGGTCAGTTCGCGCAGGAGATCAATGCCAAGGGCATCGACGGGCTGATCGAGACACTGGCTGCCCGCAACAAGACCAATGCGGGCACTGCCAAGGGCTGACAGCCCCCTCGCCATGCTGGTGCTGCCTCCCGAACTCACCCACCGCCAAGCCACTGCCTGCCTGCACATGCTCAAGCAGGGCCTGCGGGTGCACCGCGACAGCACGGTGGTGGTGGATGCCCATGCGCTGACGGTGTTCGATACCTCGGCCCTCGCCGTGCTGCTCGAATGCCGGCGCGAAGCCTTGTCCGAGGGCAAGCAGTTTGCCGTGCAAGGCATGCCCGCTGGTCTGGCGGGCATGGCAGGGTTGTATGGGGTGGATGCGCTGCTGATCGCCGCACCTTGATACGAAATAACTTTCAGGGTCCCGGGTGGCTCTGCCCACCCAAGCCATGAAACGGAGGGCCCACAGCGCCCGCCAGGGGCCATTGAAGCGGCCACCCCGCCTGCAGAGGGCTGAGGCCTTAAAATCAAAGGCTTCATGCCCGCAGTCTCCTTCCAAGCCATCTCCAAGACCTTTGCCACGCCCAAAGGCCCTTTTCAGGCACTGAACCAGGTCAACCTGGACATTGAGGAGGGCGAGTTCTTCGGACTCCTCGGCCCCAACGGTGCCGGCAAAACCACTCTGATCAGCATCCTGGCCGGCCTGGCGCGTGCCACCAGCGGCCGCGTGCTGGTGCAGGGCAGCGACGTGCAGGCCGACTTCGCCGAGGCGCGCCGCAAGCTCGGTGTGGTGCCGCAGGAACTGGTGTTCGACCCCTTCTTCAATGTGCGCGAATCGCTGCGCATCCAGTCCGGCTATTTCGGCGTGAAGAACAACGACGCCTGGATCGACGAGCTGCTGGAGAACCTGGGCCTTACCGACAAGGCCAACGCCAACATGCGGCAACTGTCGGGCGGCATGAAGCGCCGTGTGCTGGTGGCGCAGGCCCTGGTGCACAAGCCGCCCATCATCGTGCTCGATGAGCCCACGGCGGGCGTGGACGTGGAGTTGCGCCAGACCTTGTGGCACTTTGTGGCGCGCCTGAACAAGGAAGGCCACACGGTGCTGCTGACCACGCATTACCTGGAAGAAGCCGAAGCCCTTTGCGGCCGTATCGCCATGCTCAAGTCCGGCCAGATCGTGGCGCTGAACCGCACCAGCGAACTGCTGCAGGCGGCTTCAGGCAGCATCCTGCAGTTCAAGACCGATGCCGCCTTGCCGCCCGCGCTGGCGATGGTGGCGCGTGTCACCGGTCGTATCGTGCAACTGCCCGCGCACGACGCGGCCGAGATTGAAAGCCATTTGACTGCCCTGCGTTTGGCAGGGGTCGATGTGCACGACATGGAGATCCGCAGGCCTGACCTGGAAGATGTGTTTTTGCAAGTCATGTCGGGTACATCAGCCTCGAACATTCCCATGTCGGAGGTCGCGTCCGCCGCCGAGCCGGGCCGCCCCAAGCAAGGCGCGGCCCCCTCGGGGGGCAGCGAGGACACGACAGCGCCGAGCGTGGGGGCAAAACGATGACCGGCTGGCAAACACTCTTCTACAAGGAAGTGCTGCGCTTCTGGAAGGTCAGCTTCCAGACCGTGGCCGCGCCGGTGCTCACCG